>CAYOLS010000031.1:0-1583 GCA_964404845.1 uncultured Ferruginibacter sp.
TTCGGTTAAATGATTTTCCATGAGTGCAAAGTTAGTATCATTACACGAATTATTTAGGGTCGGTACCGGAGGTCAGACGCCGTTAGGATATAATTTTGTAACACGAATTTTGGGTACGAATTAACCCACTTGCTTATTTTAACTTACTCATTCCTTATTCCAAAAAATAAACCCCGGTCAATGACCGGGGCTCTGTGTTGGTTAATTCAAAGAATAGTTCATTGGGTGGGAAGCACGGGGCATTTCCCGGTTATGGTAAGTTCTTTATTGTTTTCGGTTCTTAATTCGGCGCCTGTTAAAACCTGTACACTGGCAGCGGTTGCATCAGCATCGCTGATGATACAAACCGGTGTGCCCGCGGGTATGATAACATGGCTGTAAGAGGCAGGTACTATCAACAGGTTCCAGTTGGCGGCATTGTGCCAGTTGTTATCTGCAGTGCCCGTCCATACCAGTTTTTCTATACCCACTTCAATAACAGTATCTTTCACACAATTGGTAGTAAGGCTCCTTGTTGTTATGGTGTACATGCCTTCTGCAAGATCCTCAAAAAGTCCTGATGACTGGTAATTTGCGCCTCCATCAATGCTGTATTCAAAAGGCCCTGTTCCGTTGTAAGCTGCTATGGTGAGGGTTCCATCGGATGCACCGATGCACGATACGGCTGTTCTTCCGCTAATGCCGATATTAAAATTGTTGACAGTAAGATTGAGCGTGGCGGTGGAGTCGCAACCATTTTCATTTGCTGCGGATAATACAATGGTATAGATTCCGGCTACTGTGTAATCAGTCCCATTCCATGAATAAGGCAATGCGCTGTTACAGATGGTGATATTGGTGATGCTGAATGATGTGTCTTTGATTGTCAAGTTTAACGTTGCAGTAGAATCACAACCATTCGCATTCGCAGCTGGTAATACAATTGTATAGCTGCCACTTTCGGTATAATCAACGCCGTTCCAATTGTAAGGCAATAAGTTCCTGCAAACAGAAACATTTGTATTGCTGAATGAGGTATCCTTAACAGTTAAATTTAATGTTGCTGTTGAATCACAACCATTCGCATTCGCAGCTGGTAATACAATTGTATAGCTTCCGCTTTCGGTATAATCAACACTATTCCAATTGTAAGGCAATAAGTTCCTGCAAACAGAAATATTTGTTATGCTGAATGAGGTATCCTTAACAGTTAAATTTAATGTTGCTGTTGAATCACAACCATTCGCATTCGCAGCTGGTAATACAATTGTATAGCTTCCGCTTTCGGTATAATCAACACTATTCCAATTGTAAGGCAATAAGTTCCTGCAAACAGAAACATTTGTTATGCTGAACGATGTGTCTTTGATTGTTAGATTCAATGTTGCCGTAGAATCACATCCATTCATATTTGCTGCCGGGAATACGATGGTGTAGCTTCCACTTTCTGTATAATCAACACCATTCCAGTTATATGGTAATAAGTTCCTGCAAACAGAAATATTTGTGATGCTGAATGATGTGTCTTGGACTGTGAGATTAAGCGTTACTGTAGAATCGCAACCATTAATATTAGCTCCCGGTAAGACAATGGTGTAGCTTCC
>CAYOLS010000031.1:1683-21751 GCA_964404845.1 uncultured Ferruginibacter sp.
ATAAGTTTCTGCAAACAGAAACATTTGTTATACTGAAGGAAGTGTCTTTAACTGTGAGATTAAGCGTTGCTGTAGAATCGCAACCATTAATATTAGCTCCCGGTAAGACAATGGTGTAGCTTCCATCTTCGGTGTAATCAACACCGTTCCAGTTGTAGGGTAATAAGTTTCTGCAAACAGAAACATTTGTTATACTGAAGGAAGTGTCTTTAACTGTCAGATTAAGCGTTGCCGTAGAATCGCAGCCATTAGCATTTGCTGCCGGCAATACAATTGTATAGCTGCCGGTTTCTGTATAATCAACACCGTTCCAGTTGTACGGTAATAAATTTCTGCAAACAGAGACATTGGTAACGCTAAATGATGTGTCTTTCACAGTAAGATTTAACACAGCTACAGAATCACAACCATTTGCATTGGCACCGGCGAGGGTAATATTATATGTGCCGCTTTCAGTGTATTGGTTACCATTCCATGAATAAGGCAACAGGTTATTGCAGATAGAAATATTTTCAACACCCCATGTAGTGTCATTTACAGTCAGGATTGCAGGAGTTGAATTGTTAGATCCTCCCGCATTGGTCCATACGGCCCTGAACTGTTTGCCGTCATCTGCATCGGATACTGTAAAGCTGATAGAAGCAGTGGTAGCACCGGTACTGTCCTGCCAGTTAGCACCATTATCGGCGCTGATCTGCCATTGCACCGTGCTGGACACATCGCTGGTGGCTGCTGTTGTAAAAGTTACTGTAGTGCCTTCGCATTTTGTTTGTGTAGCGGGTTGTAAAGTAATGGCCGGCGGCATGCTGAAAGCAAGTGGTGCAGCCGGTGGCTCAGGGTAGGTAACACTGTTACTGCCTGCATCGACAGAAGTTACCCTGAAATAATAGCTAACGCCGAGGGGTAAACCCGTGAGCTGTATACTATGACTGGTAACCAGTGTTGCATTGCTCGAATTCAAATTTAAAGTGCCGGGAGCGGTGCCATAATCTGCTGCTGAGTTTGCCGGCACATCTGTTGTCCAGGTAATGGTAGCAGTACCATCCACATTTGGAGTGGCTACTACATTGGTAATATTGAGGGCCGCTACTATACCTGTTCCCTGCAAAGAAAAAGTATAAGCGGCTTCGTCTGCATCGTTATTGCTGATGATGATGTTGGCTGTTTTTAAACCTGTTCCAACAGGCGCAAAATGAACCACGAGATTGGAAGAGGTACCAGGTGCTATCGTTGCAGCAGGCGCTGTACCTACAGTGAACATTCCATTGTCAGTTCCTGTAAAGCTGATACTGCCAATGTTGAGCGTAGCGGTACCTGTGTTATGAATGACAAATGTTCTGTCAGCTCCTGCACCTGTTACAGCTCCGAAATCGGTGAAGTCTGTTGCAACGGGCGTATTGTCGCCATCTGTTATACAATTATTGTTTCCTTCAACTTTTATATTAGGAAATGTAGCTGCACAATTGGTAAGGATATTATTGGATTCGGAGACCCAGTTGGAGGTATTGCCGCTCAATGTAAAATTATTCAATGTGCCATTGAGCGTGGATGCAGTACAATTGTCTGCATCATTAATAGCAGTGGTAATGCCTGCATTGTTACCTTCGCCGGCCCCCTGGTTGAAATTGTACCATGCAAGCAACCCGGGCTCATCGCCACTGATATTGCATTGATAGCTGTTTTGAATTTCAAGATCGCTTCTTACCGTTTTCCATATCCTCACCTGGTCAATACGCCCCCAGAAAAAGTTGGTGCTGTTGAGTGAACCGATCTTTAATACTGTTTCTGTATAACCGGGAACCGCAGCAGCTGTTGCTACCAATGCTCCGTTCAAATACAGTTTCATATCCTGTGTTGATGCGTTGTAGCTCACCGCAACATGATGCCATTGGTTGGTAGTAAGGGTAGTGGTGCCTACTACCTGGCCGAAGCCGCCGTTAACATGGCCTGCAGCTACCTTGCCATTATTAAGGAACAAAGCTGTTGCTGTTCCTGAAAGAATATTCGGGAAGCCACTTAGCGTATTTGTTTTTATCCATGCTTCTTTCGTGTAGTTGCCTGAAATAACAAAGGACAGCGATACCTCATCATTCACCCCGTCAAAATCGAGTGAACGTGCAGGTTGCGATTTGATGCCATCAACTGCAAAACTGTACAGTAATTCATCTGCATCATCTGAATTAACTTCTATCACAGCATTTTTTGTTCCTACAGCACCACCTGCATTAAAGCTGATGCTGAAAGTTGATGAACTTCCTCCTGCAATAACAGAAGCGGGCGGAATGCTCACAGAAAAATCACTGGCATTTACACCGGTTATCTGCACACTGCTGATGTTAAGTGGTGCATTGCCTGTATTCTGGATGGTATAAGTGCGAACGATGGGAATGGTAGTAAAGTTGCCAAAGCTTGTGTGGTCTGCAGCATCAGGTGTAACATCACCTGATAAAATACAAAGACCATTTCCAGTAATATTAATATTTGCAAACTGGTTGTTACAGGTACCTGTGAGTGCAGGCCCGGGTGCCACAAAGTTGGAGCTGCTGCCGGTAAGTGTAAAATTGGTGAGTGTACCGTTTAACGGGTTGCATTTATCCTGGCTATCGGTGAGTGTTGTGATGGCTGTATTATTGCCACCTGCAATGCCCTGGTTAAAATTATAGTATGCAAGCAATCCCGGTTCATCGCCGGTGAGTTCGCAATCTTTTGATGCATTGATCTCTGCTCCAGACCTCGCCGTCTTCCATAGCCGCACTTCATCCATCTGCCCGGTAAAACGGTTGGCATTGATGAATAGACTTAAGAATAAAAAATTCTCTGTGTATGGAGATGCGCCTGAGTTGGTGGATACGAGCACGCCATTTTTGTACAACTTCATTTCAGAAAGGCTGGCATCGTAGGTTACCGCCACATGGTACCAGGTGCCTGTGAGCAGGTTCTCTGTATCCTGCACTTCTTTGTAGGCAAATGTGCCCGCATGCCCGGCCGTTAACTTTCCGTTTTCAATGAATAATGCTGTATTGTTGCCCGAAATGATATTCGGAAAGTTGGTAGTGGCAGCAGGTTTTATCCATGCTTCCTTGGTATAGCTTCCGGATAAAGGAACGGGCAATGTTACGCTGTTGGTAACGCCATCAAAATCCAGTGCCTCACCGGTTTGCGCTTTTATGTGAAAGGGTGCTAAAAAAATAAGCAGGCAAAACAGCTGTATAAGCTTGCGTACAGGCAACAGACAGGTAGTTGAAACATATGGCTTCTCCATAGTGCAGCAGTTAGTTATTAAATGACTGAAGTGTTAAACGCAGAATATTGACCCGGCGATTTTGATAAGGATATAGGGGGAAGCTTATGTTGGAATGACTAAACTACAAAAGAATGTGCTTTTTTGCAAGAATTACCGGAAAAAGTAAAAAAATGTTGCCTGTTGAAAAACGGGCTGTTAGAGCATGAATATGAGCCTATTTAATATGTTAAAATTTGCAAATATTCAGAATCATGCGCTGGAAATCTTTTTTAGTAAGGCTCGAAACTCTATATTTGCGGGCTATTTAAAACAAAAATTAACGCAAAAAACATGAAAAAAGTTTTTTTAATCGCAGCTCTTGCAGTTGCGTCTTTCGCAGTGAAAGCTCAGGACGAATCTGGTAACACAGGATTTAAAGTTGGTGTTGGTGCAAACCTGGCTATCCCGGTTAGCAACCTGGAAGGTACTTCAATTGGTGCTGGTATCGATGTATTAGGTCAGTATGGTTTTTCTGAAAACTTTGCTGCTACTGTAGATGCAGGTTACACTCAGTTGTTTGCTAAAGACAATGGTTTAGATGTTAGCCTGATTCCAATCAGGGCTGGTATCCGTTACTATGCTACTCCATCTTTGTATTTTGGTGGTAAAGTTGGTATCGGTATCCAAAAAGTAAAAGGCTTTGATGGCGTAACTGCTACAGCTTATTCTTTTGGTGCTGGTTACAAACTGGACAGCAAATTTGATGTTAGCGCATCTTATGATGGTTACAGCAAAAACGGCTCAATCGGTCTGGTTGGTGTTCGTTTAGGTTATACTTTCGGTAACTAATTTACCTTGGGTTAAATGTATAGGCCGGCTTTTTAAGCCGGCTTTTTTTTATCTTGACCTTTCAAAGCAGTTGCATGAAACAGTTTACAGTATCTCTTCTATTAGCTTTCATAGGTTTAAATGTTATGGCACAGGTGGAGAAAAACAAGATCGGAGTTGGTGCCGGTCTTTCGCTGGCCATCCCCGCTTACAATCTTGATATAAGCAGTGTGGGCGGTGGTGCAGATGTGATGTTGCAATACGGTATATCCGGTAAAACGGCTTTAACTGCTGACGTGGCCTTTATTGGCCTGCCGGGCAAAAATAATTATCCCTCCACTGCTATTGTGCCCATTCGCCTGGGTGTAAAATATTTTCCTGTACCTAAAATATATGCAGCTGCAAAGGGAGGACTGGGCATTTATACCATATTAAAGGCCAGCGCCAGTCACTTTACTTATTCTTTTACAGGAGGTTATCTTATCACCAAAAAAATGGAAGCCAGCTTATTCTATGATGGCTACAGCAATAACAGTACTTCCTTTGGCTATGCAGGTATAAGGGCCGGTTATAACTTTTAAGCTTCAGCCTGTGAATAAGTTCTGAATTACTCCGGTTTTTGTAGTAAAGTTTACTACAAAAAATTATCATACATATCTACATTATTATTTTTCTCAATGGGTCATTTTTGCGCCACGCAACCCTTACAAAGCTATGGATCCTTTTTTATGAGTACGGGCTTTTACAGGGATAACCAAGTGACATAAGTTTTAAGAAACGGAGTTTTACGTAAAGCAGTTAATAAAATTATGCTTTACATAATAAGTTGAAAGATTCATCGTTTACAGTAATAACCTACCTGCCCTAACAGGTAAAAATCTGAAACCAATCTTACACAGACACCTATCTTCCTGCTATTGCATTTTATTCCGGATAGTCAGCTAACGTTTTTAATAACATTAGAATAAAATTCAATAACCAAGCTTCACAAACCAACCAATATTTATGAGAATCAATTTTTACCCCCAAGCCAGGGTAAGCATCCTTGCTATCCTGATCTGCCTCACCGCAGGAATCCAACAAGCAAAAGCACAACAGTTTTTAACCCAGATCGACGGATGGAATGCCTATGTGCATTTACCGGCCGAGTACAATGACAGCACAGCAAAAAGATACCCGCTGATCTGCTTTATCCCGGGCACTGGCGAATGTGGTACAGATGCAAGCAAGTTGCTGACCTATGGTCCATCCAAATTTGTAGCAGCCGGCGACAAGATGGAATTTATGGTAAATGGCAAACTGGAAAAACCAATTGTTATTTCTCTTCAGCCTTCTGCTTTATGGCCAAGTGCATATACTGTGAACAGGAAATTGGATTCTATTTTCGCCCGCTACCGCATCGACCTGCAAAGGGTAAATGCTACCGGTTTATCAATGGGCGGTTGGGCATGGGATAACTTCGTTGACAACTACAGCCCTGTATATACCAATAAAGTAACTTCTATTGTGAGCATGAGCGCTCCTCCTCCGGATAATGGTTATGGTAACATGAAATATTTTGCGCTGGCCGGCGGAACCATGTGGGCATTTGAAGGCAACCAGGATCTGCGTGGATTAGACCAGATAAGAGATACCATGAATAAGGCAGTACCAAGCTCGGTAAGGTATACCTTGTACACCGGTGGTCACTGCTGCTGGAATACTTTTTATGATCCTGCTTTTACAGAGAATGGTGAAAGCATTTATACCTGGATGCTGAAGCAAAGAAAAGCTTTGGTACAAGGTGTTCCTGGTTCTCCGCAGGCGAATGCAGGTAAGGATTCTGCTACTACTACCGTAGCTCCAACAATTCCGTTAAAAGGTAATGGTAATGACCCGAATGGTTTGCCGATCAATTTTACATGGGCAAAAATTTCAGGCCCGGCTTCAGGAACCATTTCCAATACTACTGCAATGCAAACAACAGCAACAGGTCTTTCTTCAGGTATATACAAATTTGAATTGAAAGTAACCAACGCATTAGGTTTGATAGGAAAAGATACAGTGACCGTTGCCAACGGCGTAGTGATATTGCCGGTGGTGCTGGAACAATTTACCGGTAAGCTGGAAGCAAAAGGATCTGTAAGACTTGACTGGAAAACAAGTACGGAAATTAATGCATCTTACTTTTTAATTGAAAGAAGCAATGATGCGCAGGTATATACGCCGATAGGAAAGATCGCCGCATCGGGTGCAGGCACGGGAGCTGTTTACAGCATTACCGACTACCTGCCTGAGAACGGTGCTAATTTTTACAGGCTGAAAATGGTGGACAATGATGGTTCTTTTGAATACAGCAGGATCGTGAACATTACTACCAAAAACAAAAAAGCGGGAACACTGGCAATTACCTCCGCTTACTCCAATGCAGGAAGCCTGCAGGTGAACATCAACAGTACAGAAGTAAAAAATATTGCTTTGCAGGTGATGGACGCTGCAGGGAAATTGTTGCTCAACAACAACCTGTCTATCAATAAAGGCATGAACCTCGTTTCAAGAAGCATTCCACTGCCGGCCGGTATCTATCACATCAGCCTGGTATCTGAAAATGAGAAAATAACCAAGACAATTATTTACAGATAGTTTTATAGTTTTAGTTTCACTGATGCTTGAATTCGCAAAATGGTAATCCTCCTGGATTATCATTTTGTTTTTATAAGCATATCTGCGATGATGCCATGGTGATCTGTCTCTCCGTCTTCCATCAATCTTTTTACCTGGAGTAGTTTGAAGTGATCATCGTAAAACAAATGATCGACCCGGAGTGTAGGAGAAATGTATTGGAAGGTTCTTCCGAAACCCTTACCCTTACTGGCCCATGCATCGCTTAGATTCCCTTTTACTTTTCCATAAGTATAGCTTAGTGGAATATTGTTGAGATCGCCGGCGAAAAATAAAGAACGGTTGCTGCTATCTATTACCTTCCTGATAAAGTCTGCCTGCTGTGAAAGAAAGTAATAACCATACCTCAGCTTACCGATCATGCTTTTGGTATCTGAAATAGTATTGCCCGATACGGTCTTGATATTATGCACTTCCCTGTATTCATCGCCCTGGAATTTCATCAGCTGCAGCCTGCTGGTAAACACATCAATGGTATCATTGTTTACGGCAATACCTGTCCTGATAATGCTGCCGGCATACAAACCATCCAAAGGAAATATGACCTTGCTGCTATCAATAATTTTATACCGGCTGAAAACAATGCTGCCGCTGAAAAAATTACCATCTACTTTGGGTACATCTCTTGAGAAATAATAATAAGGATAACCAAGCTTGCGGGAGAGTGAATCCATGATATTGTAATGGTGGCCCGGTACTATCTCGGAGAAAAATTCCTGGAGGCAAACCACATCTGCATTGGTAGCTTTGATCTTGTCAAAAATGGTGATATTGTTTTTGATAGCCACCATCGTATCAGTTTGGGTATAATTCATTAAGCCAACGTTCCAGCTCAATACTCTTATTGCTCCTTTCTCTTTTGGCTCTTTGAAAGATGAAAAAAAGTGCATGCCGAAACTGATATAAATTGAAGGGATTGCAATGATCAACGCTATAACAGAATACAATGATCTCTTTGGTTTAATGATCAACCAGCTTACTACAAAGATCACCAGCAAAACAACAAAGCCAGGAAATACAAGGCCTGCAATGGCTACAGGCCACCATTTTACAGGATTGGCATAAGGTGCCATGGTTCCCATAAGAACAATGAGGATGCAAAATAAGTTAACAATGAAGAGTAAGCCTGTGAGTCTTTTCTTAATGATGCTTTTCATGTGAGTTATTTTGATCATGATAGTAAGAGATTAAATATCCATCATAACCGTCAGCTAACTTTTTATTTTTTAATCGCTCTCCTCCAGCCTGGGGAGCGTAACTTTTCCGTTGCTGCGCCTGCTTCTTTCGTTTAATATGCTGCGCATCAAACGAATCCGCCTTCGGCGGAACCAAACCAGCCAAGGCTCCTCCACAGTTACTGGTAAACTTGTTAGAGTGGTAACTTCCGGTTTGGATAAGCAAAAAAGAACATAAGAAAAAAAATATTACAACGGTTTGCGTACAAAATAAACAGCATCTCCTTTAAAGAAACCATACTTAAATATTTCTTCATCGGTGAATTCAGCTGTAAAATCATCTACGGTTACATCAAAGCCAATACTGCGCAATTTATCTGCATAATCATAGCTGTAATAACGTACATGCTCTTTTAAGCCGAATACCCTTTCTCTTTCAAGCGGATCGGTGATAGAACTATCTTCAAAAGTTTCAGTGGCTTTTGTATTGATCGGTACCTGCATAATCCCCCAGCCACCCGGCTTCATGAGCTTTAAAATATTGGCCATGGCTGTTTTATCATCTTCAATGTATTGGAATACATGATTGCAGATGATCACATCAAAACTGTTATCAGGAATTTCATGATCCAGGATGTCGAGGTAAGTTGTACCCTTGGGGTAGAGATGCGGGAAAATATCTACCGGGTAGTAATCAATGTTTTTCTGTTTTTTGAATTTATGGAAAAATACGGTCTCCGGTGCAATGTGCAATAGTTTGAGATTGCCCGTGTAGATATTTGTTTTCTTTTCAAAATACATCCACAACAGGCGATGCCTTTCCAGGCTTTCGCATGCAGGGCACCAGGCATTCTGGCGGCGGTCATTACCAAAGGGTGCAAACTCCTTGAAAGTACTTTTGCAGCAGGCGCAATAGACTTTATTGCCCCTTAATTTGAATCTCAGCCATACCAATCTTATATTATTAAGAATAGGAAAAAGTGGGCCGAGTGATTCTTTAACTTTTGTACTGATCATAAGCGTGCATTTTGCCTGGTAAATGTATCAATTCCTTTTTACAGAATTGCGTCCTGTTAGTTTTTGTAATCGGTTTAAAATAAGTTGTCCTTTTACCAATTCTTCAATACCTGTTTCCGGCCTTTCTGCATTAAAGCGGTGCAGCATATTGTTGTTCAGTTCTTCCTTTTGGTTTTGAATTCCGAACAGTAAACCATTGCCATAACTATTAATGGCATCAATCGTTTGCTGCGAAATAGCTGTATCCGAATGCGGGAATGAAAAATGGCATTCCTTAGTACCAAGCAGCTCTTTTACATAATTGCAGGAATCAATGGTTTCTTGTACCTGCGCTTCTTTGCTCAATAAATTGTAATAAGGATGATGCATGCTGTGGGCGCCGATGCTAAATCCTTTTTGATGTAAGGAGATGATCTGCTCTTTTGTTAAGAATGGCCTTTGTTGTTCCAGGTAATTGGTAAAGGAAAAGTTGATGTTGGTGGCGATATTGTCTAATACGGGTTCGTTTCTTTGGTCGAGTTTTTTTAAAGCGGTGATTATTGCTCCTGTGTCGGAGGTATTAAGCTGTAAGGCTTCGCTGTAGATTTTTGTGTAAGTGGTATTTCTTTTTAGCTCACCGATGAGGATGCTGATCTTACAGCGGTAGAATAGTTTTGTATTGTCTATAAAGGCGGGGTTGATAAAGAAAATGGCAGGCACGCCTTTCTTTTCCAGCATGGGTGCAATGATATCATATACTTCCCTGAAACCATCATCGAAAGTTAAGAGAAAACTTCCTTTAGGTAAAGTCGTTTTATTTGATACAGCTTTTGCTACATCGGCTACTGAGGCAGGTTTGTAATGGGTCAGTAAGAAATCGAGATCGTTTTTAAATTGCTGTTCGTTTTTGTAAGGATAAAGCTGCTGAATGTGCTGCAATGCTTCATTGCTCACTGTATGATGATAGGGGAGCAGCAGGCCGGAAGGGCCGCCTGAGCGGAATGCACTCATCGGAAGCATGGAGCATGCTTTGTAATAAATTTTTTTAAGAGTGCTCATGCTTTAGTAGTTCATCAATGTACATCACTTTCTTATGTTCCGTTTTAAGAAAGTTTGTTTTGGCTTTTTTTATTTTCAGCAGCGATTTAAACTGGCTTACGATCAACAAGGGAATAAACTTCAGCGATTGCATCATGCCTTTCTGGTAACTCTGTGTAGCAACGGTCAATATAAAGATCAGTACATACAATACAATGATACCAGCCCATACCCAAAGCAATGCCGGGTTGATAAAGAAAGTGGCGACCAGGACCAGGAACAATAAACTCATCAGAATGATCATGGGTGGTCTTAACATCGTAAGGCCTAATAAGATCCTGCCCAGGTTAAATGTTTTAAGGCCATGAATAGTCAGCTGCCAGCTTTCTTTGATGTGGGAAAAATAAGACCAGATCCATCTTGTTCTTTGCTTTTCCATTACAGCTGCTTCTTCTACTTTTTCATCGTACACAATGGCATCATCGGCAAAGGCAATTTGTTTTACCATCATTGCCATTTTAGCCTGTAATTTTTTATCAAATCCGCCGACAGTATTCTTGTAGTTGATCTCTTTGTAAAGATCATAATCCAGTGAAATACCTAGTCCTAAAATAGAAGAGGAGAGGCCCAATGCCATTTTAGATTTTCTTTCGAAGAAGGTATAATAAATATGGCCGACAGAATCCAGCTGCGAATAAGTGGTATCTGTATTTTTCGACAGCATGTGCGTCTGTACTACCCTGAAGCCTTGCTGAAAATAACCGCACAAATTTTTCAGGTAATCGGGATGCACTAGATTGTCACTGTCAAAAATGATCATAACATCAGGATCATTCACATAATGGTCAATGGCGTATTGTATAGATTTTATTTTGGAGTGAAGTGCCATTTCCGGTTTTAATACGATGATCCTTTCATCGTTAAAATCAAGGCCGGTAATATCACAATCATCGGCTACTACATACACTTTAAAATTAGGGTAGCGCTGTTTTAAAAAAGAATCTACAAAAGGCGGTACAAACCGTACATCCTGGTGAGCAGTGATGATAGCGGCAAATTCAAACTGCTTGCCTTGCGGATCGTAGGAGAACTTTTTTTTAAGTCCTCCTTTTAAATAATAGGAAATGAATAAAAAAGCGGGGAGCAGGAAGTAAAAGGCGATGACAGCGCTCAACACATAAAACAGCACCAGTAATATTTGTACCACTACTTCCATGAATGATTATTTTTTCTTTTGCCAAACTGTTACAAAACCACCTGTGCATCCGTAAGGTAAAAATTCTGCTATAGCACAGTCCATTTTTTGTAATGCAGTAATTCTTTTAGCAAAGAAGGAGAATGGAAATACATCCTCTATAAAATTTGTTTTGCCATATTGAATGATGTCAAACTTATTTTCATCAGCTAATTGTGTTAATGATCTTTTGGTAAAGAACTGTACATGGGTAAGATCGCTTGCGTCCGATTGTGCAGTAGTGCCTTTGTAGCCCAATGCTTTTTTTATACCGCTGATGATCTTCCATGCGATGCCATTGCTTTTTTGCAGGGAAATAACCGGTCTTGTAACGAATAGTTCTCTCGGGCCACGGCCATTGGGAACTGTTACAATAAGTACGCCATCATCCGTAACAGATTCATGCAATACTTCGAGCAGGCTGCCGGGTTTGTTGAGGTGTTCCAGTACTTCGCTGCAAATAACAGCGTTGTATTTTTTTCCTTCGGCAACAAGCTGCTCCGCACTTATCACATCAAACTTTACATTGGGCAATGTATTCAGTTGTCTCGCTTTTTCAATGGTTTTATCACTTACATCAATGCCATATACATTAAAACCTTTGGCGCCAAGACTTCTTGATATTACGCCGTTGCCACAGCCAACATCCAGTACCACAGCACCCTGCGGCAATTTTTTATTGAGGGTATCAATAATAAAATTCAGTCTTTTGATATCGGCTATGCGATTGTATTCCATCGTTAGTTTTCTTTGTTCAGTAATTTATTGTATTCGGCTTCTATCTTTCTCGTCATATCTGCAGCATTAAAATTATGCTTCACTGTTGCTCTTGCCTGTGCCCCTAATTCTTTTCTCAATGCTGTATCAGCTGACATGGAAACAATAGCTGATGGCAATTCGCTGTCCATATCCGCCAGCTCGATCAGGTAACCATTCTTCTTATGCTCAATAATATCTGTTGTACCATCTACATTGGATGCTATGATCGCTTTCTCCATACTCATGGCTTCCAGCAAACCTATCGGTAATCCTTCCCACAAGGAAGGCAGTATAAAAATATCTGCTGCTGCTAACACGGCCGGCACATCCTGCCTGAACTGCTGGAAAATGACCCTGTTGCCAATGCCAGCTTTTTTTACCATTTCCAGTGCCTGCTGTTTCTCATCGCCGTCACCTACCATCAGTAACCACAGGTCAGGGTTTTGTTGCAATGCTTTTTCAAATGCTTTTAACAGAACCAGCGGTTGCTTATGCCCGGTAAACCTTGCCAAAAATAAGGAAAGCACTGCTTCCGCAGGAATGCCCAACTCTTTGCGGATATCTGCATACGCCCCATCTGCATTGAATTTCTGCTGATCTATTCCATTGTTTATAACAACGGAATCAAAGCCATTGATCGTATCTTTTCCTGTTTTTTGATTGGATACCGAAACGGAAATATTAAGATCAGAGCGGGACACTAAAAATTTTTCACCCGCTATCCTTATCTTCTTAATTAAAAAAGGCTGGTCCACATGAAATGACCACCCGTGAATAGTATAGGCCAAAGGCTTTTGCAAGGATCTTGCTGCCTTAAAAACATTAGAGTTTGCTCTCGTACCATGCGCATGCACCAGGTCTATTTTTTCCTGTTGCATCAACTGCTTCACTTTACCCCATACTTTGAAATCGAAGGGCTTGTTGCTTGGAATAATGTGTACAGGAATATTAAGTGCTTTTAAACGATCGATCATCGGGCCATCCGTAAAAGAAAGCACAACCGGCTCGTAAATATTTTTATCGAGATTTTCTACCAGGCTCAGCAAATGACTTTCACCACCACCTATCTGTCCCTGCCTGATACATTCCAGTACCCGTATTTTATTGTTGGAAGCTGTCATAATATTGTTGACTGCGTGAATCACTTCTGGTAGTGTACACCAAGTTAATAAATCCGGGTGACTCACTCACAGTTAATTCCTGCAGCCTGGCGCAGCCTGCTATGAGTGATCCGCCCAGGTCAATTACTGAACAGATTTTTTTGAATTGGTAAAATTCCACGTAATGCCTTTCATAAAAGCTTTCAGGTGATCCCACTGCCTGTTCTTTGCAAAACGCAAAATGGTTTTAGGAACAGTGAGCAATCCGAAGAAGCCTGCAAACACAATAAATTCACCTGTAGTAGCATTCCTGCGCATGTAATAGATACGGTTGCGTGTCATGAAATGCACTTTGAGCGGGCTTAGCTTACCCATGCTCATCGATTCTTTATGATACACCAAACCTTTGGCCTGGTAGTAAATTTTGTAGCCTGCTTTTATGATCCTTGCGCTCCAGTCTGACTCATCGTAGTATACAAAGTATTTTTCTGCCATCATACCTACTTTCTCGATCACTTCACGGCTCACCATCATGGCGCAGCCATGTGCGCTATGTGTATAACCTGGTGTATCATGCTGGCCTTTATCTTCTTCCAAACTACCTACGGCAGTGGTTTTGCCGGTAAGCATGTTCATTTTGTTAAAGCCTGCGTATTGAATAATGTTGGGATGGTGATGGAACCTGATCTTTGGGCAAACGGCGCCCACTTTAGGATCGGTATAAAACGGTTCCAGGCATTTTTCAATAAGATCCGGTGTTACTTCCGCATCATTGTTTACCTGGAAACAAAAATCGTAGTTAGGCGACATGTGGCGCATGCCAAAGTTATTGCCACCTGCAGAACCGAGGTTCACAGGGCTTTTCACCACTTTTACATTGGGATAATTACCCGCCATTATTTTTTCTGTCGGGTCTATGGTTGAACCATTGTCTACAACAATGATCTCGTAATTTTTGTAAGTGAAATTCCTGGTGCTTTCCAAAAATTCGCAGGTAACTTCAAGGCCATTCCAGTTGAGGGTGACGATAGATACAAAGGGGGTATCCTTTAAGAGGTTGCTCATTGTTCAGTTGTTTTGCGGTAAGCTGTATTACACATCTGCTTTTTGGAGCAGTGCGCCTGGTGTTCTTAATAAAATTTTAAAATCGGTCAGCAGGTTCCTTGTCCTTGCATAATCAATATCTAGCTGTATTCTTTCTTCGTTGCTCATATCAGCCTTGCCTCTTTTACTCACCTGCCACAAGCCTGTGATGCCGGCAGGGGCCATAAATCTTTCTGCCCATTCATCGGTAGTAAGGGTAGAAGCTTCATACAAAGGTAAAGGCCTGTTGCCTACAATGCTCATATCGCCTTTCAGCACATTGAACAATTGCGGCAATTCATCAAGCGAACTGTTCCTTAAAAATTTACCGATCCTGGTGATCCTCGGATCGTTCTGTAATTTATAAAAAACAGGTGCTTTTTCCGTATTGCTGTATTGATTGAGATCCGCCAGTTCATCCATCTGGTCCTGTGCATTTACCACCATGGTGCGGAACTTGAAGAAGTTGAAAATATTGAATCCTTTACCGGCTCTTTTTGACAGGTAGAAAACGGGCCCTTTGCTGTCGAACCTGATAAGGATCGGTATAACGATAAAAAGCGGGGAGCAAAGAGTAATGGCTGTGGCAGCCACTACGATGTCGAAGAACCTTTTTACAAAACAAAACCTGCACGGCGATGGTAGTTTTACTGTTTGCAATGCAGGCGATTTAGACGTACCGGTATTGTTGACCCGCTTAAGGAATTTTATTTTAGCCGATAATTTTGGGTAATGTTGTTCCAGGTTGATCACATCATCTACCAGCTTTTGGCTGAACAGGAGCTTGGTATCTCTTTCAGATAAAAAAGCCTGGTTGTAGATAATGGGAATTTCATTAAAGTGCTGTGCAAGCAGCCATACTTTAAATGCTACCAGTTCAATATGGTTGTGGGGAATGTCCAGAATGATAAGCCCGGGAGCAGTGCTCATTTGCCCAAGAACCTTCTTGGCGTTCTCAATTGTATTAGAAAATTGAGCATTAGAATAGATCGGTTGAAGAGATTCACTGAAAAAAGAGGTGTTGCCGATGTATAGAAAATTTTCTTGTGAGCCGGCCGCATCTCCTTCACTCATAACCTCATTAGTACCTTGCGGTAAAACATTGGTAAACATAAATCGTTGTTTAGGGTAATTTTAAAAATTACACCAGAAACTAGAAGATGTTCATATTAAATGAAAACCTCCTTTTTCTGACAATCGATTTTTCATTAAGACTAACCAGAGCGTTTACTTTTTCAGAAAGATATAAGGGATCAAAAGGTTTTGTTACAAAAAGCGATGCACCCAAAGCAGTTGCTTTACTTTTCAGGTGCTCATCATCCGAATCAGAAATAACCACCCTTTGTATATTATTCAATACACAGCTGGTAGATATATGTTCCAACAGTTCGAAATTATCAGATTCGGTGCTTGATATATCCAATATAATCAGATCTCTTTCAAGATCAGTTCTTAATTGTTGCATTGCATCAGTGCTATTCTTAACAGAAGTAACATTGAAATCTTTCTTCATTACCGTGCTTATCAAATAATTGATAGCATTACATTCTTCGATGATCATTAACTTTTTTACCACGGTCTCAAATTTTAGAGTTTACGGGTAATTCATAAAGACGAGTAGATAAAATACTCAGCGGGATTCTATACGTTGGTAATTCGCAGAAATTAAGATTCCAGAGTGAAATTCAGAAGAGGTAATGGAAGATTTTTGGTAGGAATTGAGACTTGTTATTAGTCGGACTTTGTTAACTATGGCGTAAAACTATATAAAAATTATGAATACAAAAAAATAAATTTCAGTTTTTTTTCAAAAATAATACAAACGCAGTAGTGCATAGTATGCATTTCGTGTAGTAGGATATCTACTCATTACTACGTTTTGCCTTGTCCCACAACACTGTTTGTGTTTTATTCATAAACCGCACGAAACCCAGGTACAGCGCCACATTCATGAATACAAAGTAGTAGGGCACATACAATAGTTTTACCTTGATATTGATCTGCGCCAGCAACCATCCTATGAATGCTGATATGTAAAATATACACTGGCACCAGAAAACCAAGGTATAAAATTGCTGGTTAGTATATAATAATACCCAGTTGGCAATAAAGAGGGCAGGCAGCAGCCACGGACATACGATCCACCTTAAAACCCTGTGCGAAATATACTGGAAGCTCAGCTTTCCATACTTAAATATATTGAGCAGGCTTTTGAGCATGAACACCGATTGCCAGCCACCGGCCGATATCCTGATCTTTCTTTTCTGCTCTTCCTTTAAAGAAAAAGAAGGCGCTTCTGTGGCATAAGCCTTCGGTTCGTACATGACCCGGTAGCCTTTTTTGCAGATCTTCATCGAAATAATGAAATCATCCAGGAGCACATGCTTTTGTACAGGTTCAAATAAAGCCGTGCGGATGGAGAACAACTCACCTGCGGCGCCTACTACTGAATAGAAGCGGGCATCCATTTTTTTAAGGAAGGATTCATATTTCCAGTACAGCCCTTCACCGGCACCCGCAATACCCGCTTCGCCGGATTGGTCGCTTACTACTTTTTCGCCTGCTACTGCACCGATCGATGGGGCTTTATAATGCTGAATGATGGCTTTGATACAATCCTTGTTCAGCAAAGTATTGGCATCGCTGAATACCACGAAATCAGTGGTTACAAAAGGGATCACCCGGTTAATGGCCATCGACTTTCCTTCTCTTTCCGGCTTGTAATGCAGGTCTATCTGCGGGTATTGCTGAATAATGCTAACGGTTTCGTCGCTGGAGCCATCGGCTACGAACAGGAATTTTAATTTACCTGCCGGGTAGTTGAGCGCAAGCGAGTTCTCTATCTTTTTTTTAATGAAAGCGGCTTCATTGAATGCTGCGATCACCAGGGTCACTTCCGGCTCAAAGTCTTGCCGCTCCATCGTTTCGTTCTTACGGGAAGAAAAGGCTGCTTTCAGCTTCAGCAGCAGCCACAGCAGGATGCCATAACCTATATAACTGTAGAAAATAATGACAAGAGAAACCCAAAAAACGATCTTTGCAGCGAGCATTGGTTAGAAATTTCCCTGCAAAAAAAGGAAATTAAACGGTAGCAAACCGGTTCGTATAGAAACTTATTTTAAAATAAACATGTATGAGCCCCAAAATTTATTTGTTCAATTGAGGAAATTGTTTAATTTTGACACCAGTATTCTCTAAATATCAAATCTCCTTTTCGAAATACCTCTGACTTTTTTAATTCAACTTCCTCTTTAAGTTTAACCAAACCGGCTTAACCAGCTTACCCATATTTATTCAATATTCTCTCGTCGTGCAGTACGCATGCTGAAATTCCATTAAGGCCAATTTTTTTACTGAAATCCATTTTTTAGTTTTCATTAGAAAAAACATTAAAAATGAGAAAGCTTTATTTAGCTGCGTTGTTACTCTGCATGACATGTATGATCAATACTACGTTTGCACAGCCTAACATTCTGAACCCAAATGATCCGGATGTAATTTTCACATCCAGTAACCAACCAGCCCTGCCTACATGGGGTGTAATGAGTAAATGGGGGCATACCAACAGGTTAAGTTGGAATCCTTACTCTTACGGTTACAAATCTTATTACTTTAAAGGAATGGCATTCCGCCTTAAGTTCCCAAAAACCTATCAACACAATGTAGCGGATGGTAAAACCTATCCGGCAATTTTGTTTATGCATGGTTTGGGCGAACCAGGTCCTGTGTACGACAACGAATTCCACCTGGTACATGGGGGTCAGTATCATGCAGAGAAAGTGAACGACGGAACCTTTGATGGCTTTATGATCTATCCGCAAAGCCAGGCAGGTTACCTGCAAAGCTATTTCCCGGTAATGAAGGACCTGCTGGATTCACTGGTTAAATATGTAAAACTTGATATTGACAGGGTACACGTAGGTGGTCTTTCTTCAGGTGGCCAGGCTGTGTGGGATTTTGCACAGCAGCAACAATATGCTAAACTCGCTTGTGCACTGGAACCTATTTCAGCAGCACAATACGAAGACGTAACCTATTTCGCAAGTCATATCAGCATCCCTGTTTTTTTAGCCAATGGTGGCCAGGATGTTGCTCCTTACCCTTCAACAGTAACGGATATTATCAATTCATATAAAAGTTTGGGCGGCGATATAAGCCAGGCCTTTTTCCCCGACCAGGGACATGGTGCGTGGAATGCATTCTGGACCGATCCAAGGTACTGGCCGTTCATCAATGCACAGCACAAGGCAAACCCGCTGGTATATTTCCAGCACGATGAGTTCTGTCCTAACGAAGCAGTAAATGCCAAGCTTGGTTTACAGGCTGGTTTTTATGCATACGAGTGGAGCAAAGATGGTAACACTATTTCCAGTGCTACTACCAACATTTTAAATGTAACTGAATACGGTACTTACAGGGCACGTTTTAAAAGAACAGCTACCAGCGCATGGTCAGCATGGTCTCCAAGGCCCGCAGTAATTTCTCAAAATCAGGGAACGGTTAGTCCTACTATTACCATCAACGGTTTGGCAAGTAATGTACTGCCGGCCCCGGATGGTAAAACAACTGTTCCTTTGATGGTTCCTGCCAACTACTATACTTATGAGTGGAGAAGGGTGAGTGATAATGCACTGGTGAGCACAGCTTCTACTTATAATGCACCGGTTGGTCAATATAAAATAAAAGTAACAGAGCAATTTGGTTGCGGTAGTGACTTCTCCGGCATCTACACTGTAGTACCGGCCGCCGGTACCAACCTGCCGGATGCTGCGAGCAGTGTTTCTGCCATCGCAATGTCTAACAGCTCTATACAATTAGACTGGAATGATAACCCAAGTCCTGCATACAACGAAACAGGATTTGAAGTGTACAGGAGCACCAGCACAGGTACAGGTTACAAACTGGTTGCTATCACCGGCGCAGATATCCTGTCTTATCTTGACCAGGGACTTGCTGCCAACACTAAATATTATTACATCATCAGGGCGGTAAATGCTACAGGCGCTTCTGCTGTTAGCTCTGAAGTAAATGCAACTACTTTATTTGATGTGAATCCTCCTACAGCTCCTTCCAACCTTGTAGCTACAATGACAACAAGGAGTTCCGTTTCCCTGCAATGGGATGCTTCTACAGATGATGTAGGTGTAGTGAAATACGAAGTTTATGTAAATGGCGTTAAAAAATATGTTACTACCGGAACTACTTTCACTGTAAACAGTTTAACAGCGCTTACTACTTATTCTTTCTTTGTAAAAGCATTGGATGCAAAAGGAAATGCATCTCCTCCAAGCAACCAGATCAGCGCAACTGCTGCACTGCGTGGTTTGAACTATAAATACTATGAAGGTTCATGGGATGTGCTGCCTGACTTCGCTAACCTTACTCCGTTGGCAACAGGTATTACACCAAATGTAGACATCGCTCCAAGATTAAGGAATGATGAGTTTGGATTCCTGTGGGAAGGTTATATCAAAATACCTGCAAACGGTACTTACACCTTCGAAACTTATTCTGATGATGGTAGCCGTTTATACCTCGGTGATTACAGCTTCAGCGCTACACCGCTGGTAAACAACGATGGCCTGCATGGTTCTCAATATGCAAGCGGAAGCAGGGCATTAACAGCAGGTATTTACAAGATATCTATCACTTTCTTTGAAAAAGGTGGTGGTGAAGAAATGAAAGTATTCTGGGGTTGCCCGGCTGCTGGTATCCCTGCAAGAACGCAGATACCTAACAGTGCTTTCGTAGACGATGTTACCATCTCTCCGTCATTGCTGCCGGCTAAACCATCTAACTTCACTGTTACAGCATCTGCTTATAACAGGGTGAATCTTAGCTGGACCGATAACAGCAGCAATGAGTCTGCATTTGAAATTTCAAGGTCAACCAGCTTCCTGGGTGTTTACAACACTATCGGTGCTGTAGCGGCCAACGTTACTACATTTGTTGATTCTGTAAACCTTGATCC
>CAYOLS010000032.1:0-21529 GCA_964404845.1 uncultured Ferruginibacter sp.
GTTAAAAAAATAAATATAGTGATTGATGGTGATTCTTACTGGCTACCTGTTGAATTATTTCCCCATTACCTGCTATATCTTACTGATGAGCACTATGGGCATGTTATTTGATTTTTTACTAATAACTAAAAATCAAACGATATGAAAAAAACACTCAACGGAATGATAGCTTTTGCTGCTGTAAGCCTTGTACTTAGCTGCAATATGGGAAAGGATAAAAATGAAGTTGTTACAACTGATACAAGCAGCACAGTAAATGTTACCGATAATATGATCACTACAACACCCGACAGCACTGCTACTGTAGTGAATACAGATACGACAGCAACGGCCAAACCAAATCCCGCTAAAAAAGGATTGAAAGGAACAGTGAGTACAACACTCCCTGCGAAAAAAACAGGAGGTAATGCAGAAGAAACAGATAGCGAAGGATATTATACAAATGTAAGTCCTGCTTATCCTGGTGGTGACAGGGCCCTGGTGAATTTTTTTCAAAACAATATTGAGTACCCGCAGGATGCTGCCGACAATGGTGTAGAAGGTACTGTGAATATTAGTTTTTTGGTAGATGAAAATGGTAAAATAAGTTACCCGATGACGAATCCACCAAGATTAGGTTATGGATTGGAAGAAGAAGCCATGAGGGTATTTAATAAAATGCCTAAATGGACGCCCGGGTCGCTGAAAGGTAAAAACGTAAAAACAAGGTTTACACTACCTGTTACTTTCCAGTTGCAGTAAAATTTATACTAACAAACAAAAAGGCCCGTTAACGGCCCTTTTTGTTTGTTATAAAGCTGCAATAAAAGTACGATTAACTGGTTTTATACTTCAGTATTGGTTATTATTTACAGTCAATTTTATCAAATTTAATTCTCTTAGAATTTTGTCCCGAAACATATAAACCTGTTACTTTATTTTGTTCGTTCCTGATCACTTCAACTTTGCCAAAAAAGCCTCCGCCAATAAAAATATCAGGTTGTAGTATTGATAGAAAGATGTTTGCGTTCCTGTTGTGTGTTGCAACCAGTGTACTTTCTTTAATTATCATATTGTAAATGCTGTTTACTTCAGGATTGAAATATTGACCAGTTATTTCGCTGAGATCTATTTTTGCAGTGTCAAACGCTTTTAATTGTATTCGTTGTCCTTTGTAAAGAAAGTCGGAAATATGCCACTTAAATTCACCTGCAGGCTTTCCTTCCTTTATATCAAACACAATTGTACTGTTGGGTAAGTTTGGATAAACAAATTCAAAGTTACCGGTTTGGATAAGTTTTACTTTTTGATCGTCATTTTTTACCTGGTGGAAAAGTGTATCATTTTCTTTTGTGATAGAAATGATCAGTCCATTCATAACTTCATAATCCCCCACAAAATTTTTTAACAGCGTGTGGTCTATAGCAGGTTTCGGTTTATTGATCCCAACGGTCTCTTTATCTTTTAAATAATGGTCTACAATTTCATAGGCTAAATTTATTGGATTGAATGCCTGCGAATTGCCCAGGATAATTACTGAAAAATTATGTTCAGGTATCCTTAATAAATAGGAACGATAACCTGCGTCGCCGCCACCGTGAAAAATTACATTTAAACCTTTGTAGGTCTTTGTTTCCTGCCCTAATGCATAAGAAATGATCTCTCCGCTATTTAAGCGGCTTTTTTCTTTCATTTTATTGAAGATCGCATCATTCCCTATGGCTTTTTTTTCAAAATTCAGTGCCCATAAACTCAGGTCTTCGGCAGTTGTATTTAAACCTGTTGATCCGACAAAAGAAAAATTAAGCATGCTTTTATAATACATATTGTCAGGTTTGTAGTAGTGGTAAGAGTACGCCCTGTTCTTTATTATTATTTCAGGATCATCCAGGAACCGGGAGCTTTTCATGTTAAGCGGCTTAAATATTCTTGCCTGCGTAAATTCTGCAAAGGACTGCCCGGAAACTCTTTTTACAATTTCTGCCAACAGTATATAACCCGAATTGCAATATTCAAATTTCTCTCCCGGAACGAAATTCAAACCCTTTTGGCTTGTGATCAGCTTAATGGCCTGCTCGTTACTGAATAAATCAGTTTCACTTGTTCCGGTCAACAAGGCTAAATCAGTGTTATCCCTAATGCCACCTGTATGATTTGCCAGGTTTCGCAGGGTGATTTTGTGTCCATAATCCGGCATTTCGGGAAAATACTTTCTTATATCATCCTCTAAAGACAATTTGCCATCCTGCTCCAACAATAGAATTGAAAAAATGGTAAACTGTTTTGAAACTGATGCAACATGAAAAATAGTCGAAGAAGTAATGGGGATGCCATATTCCAGGTTTGCAATGCCAAGGCCTGTTTTGTAGACAATAGCGCCATCTTTAATAACGGAGACTGCAATACCGGGTTCATCCGGCTTGCTGTATTTTCTTATGAGCTGATCTATTTTAACGGATGTTTTCTGGGGATGCCTGGGCTGAGCATTTACTTTGCTGAATGAGAGCAATACTAAAAGGGTAGTAAGAAAATAAGCTTGTTTCATAATACTGTTTTAAAGTTTGAAACAAATTTGATCTACTCCGCGTACTTATTCGACCGACTAAAAAAAGTCGAACCAATTTTATTGAAAAAAAGTGGTTCGACTTTTTTGAAATGCAGTAGCAACTTTTCTAAGTTGTTGATCCTGTGTTCTTTCTGAATGCTACGGGTGTAAGTCCGCTATACTTTTTAAAAGAAGTATTAAAAGAAGATTTGGAATTAAATCCTACTTCATACAGGATCTCCAGCACAGTAACTTCTTTCTTTGAGGGATCTTTTAAGATTTCCATGGCTGTACGAACCCGGTATTCGTTAATAAAATCAAAGAAATGTTTTCCAATATGATGGTTAATGAGCGAGGACAATTCTTTTTGCGGAAAACCGATCTGGTCAGCTAATTTTTGAATCGTGAGATCAGCATCGAGGAAAGGTCTTTTCTCTGCCATAAAAATCTCCAGCATTTCAATTTTTGCTAATGTATCAGGTGAAGTTTCTGCGGCTTTTTGTTTTGATGTTTCTCCTGTTTCTTCTTTTATGTAGGAAGAAATTGGTTTTGTCTCCGGGTCGATACCTCTGAATAGTTGTGGTTGGTACAGCGCCTTCATCACAAAATAACTTGTTACCAGTAAAGCTGAAACTATAACAACCATGTTGGCGTGTAACAGTAAATTCTCATTATTTGTAAATCTTATAATGGATTTAGATAATGCAAAAAAATGAGCCACGAACAAAACCACTATCATTTGTACCAACCATTTATAGTTAAGGTTCTGCGGGTTGGCATAGTTTTCCTCGTAAATTCTTTTATACTTTTTTAATGCAACAAGCGACAGGATAATGTAAAATGCATATTGGACCTCAGCTATTATTTGAAAAAGCAGTAAAATCTTTTGGTCGTGCGGAAAGGCTGAAAAAAGAAGTATGAAGACGAAAAATAATAACGTATGAACCCCATGTTTCAGCTTTATTTCAAAACTTGCATAACAAACTGAAAGCACATAAAAGTAGAGGACGGGCATTTGTAAAAGAATAGAGCATACCCGCAGTTTTTCGATGAATGGAAATTGCTCCAACCAATCGCTAAGGAATATACCACTGATATCAAATGCTACCAGGAGCAAAAAAACAGCGAACAGCCGGTTCGATATCTTCTTCTTTCTTTTTACCGTTAGTAAAAAGAAAGAAAAAAATACAAGCAGGAAAACGATTATTTTACTTACACTGTTGAGTAGTTGTAGTGCTGTCATTTTATGGGCTGACTATTCAAAAATTTTCTCTTCTCTTGTGAGCTGCCCCAATTCGTTGATGCCTTCAATGACCACTCTTATTCTTTTTGCATTGTCGTTGTTGTAGAATGGAATGGTAACTCTTTTGTTTTGTGGATTCATCAGCAGGAAAGGGCCCCAATACAATGTAGTACGGAAATCAGGCTGCGAGGTTATATCCGTACTGTAATCAGGGCTGTAAAATTCTTTAATAGAAGAATAGCCTTGTACCGTAGCAACGTTCAGGCCTTTTGCATCAGACCTGCGGCCACCACCTTTTTTGGTATATACTGCTATGGCGCCGCCTGCGCCGCCGCCAAATGCGCCAAAGAAGGGAGGATCGAAAACTTTGATCATTGCTACATCCGACATAGGTGTAGTCTGCACCTGTAACAGGTCTGTAGGCATTTCATTCAGAAAAACATCCGTAGGGCTGCCACGGCGGCTTACAGCTCCTCCATCCATGCCGCCGGTGGTTATCTGCAAGCCTGCTACTTTACCACGCAGGTAATCGAGCACACTCATAGATGATAATGCAAAGGGATCATTTTCCAGGTCGAAGACTCTTGCATTGCCGGAAGAGAAAAGGCCGGAAGTATATTGCTGGTTCAGCTTTTCTTCATCAGATTTCTTTTTACTTAATATGCTTACTGTTTCCAGCACTTTTATTTTTTGCTGGCTCAGCAGGTCTCTGTAAGCATTGCTCTGCTCCATCGTTTTTGCTGCAAGTGCTTTTGGCGGCTGCGGTGCAAAGTTGATGAAGGAAAGCGCTTGTTTGTTCACCAGCGGGGAAGCCTGCAGGTTGTTCCTGAATGAAAAAGATGCCATATCGGTCAGGCGTTTATCTTTATCGCCATTGATCTGGTATAATATCCGCACAGTATCAAAAAAGTACAACTGGTCTATTTTAAAATTTCCATCCTTATCAACCGGCGCAGTGAACAAAGCGCTTTCAGCCTGTTTGCTCGTTTGTATAAAGCCGGTGATCATTTTGTCTTTTATCTGCGTGGCGTTAAGCCCATACATATTTCCTTTGATGCTGAGGTATGCTTCGGGCATGTACTTTATCTGCGGCATATTGCCGGATAACAGTTTCTGCCAGTTGAACCTTCTCCAGCCGTTTGTCATCATCACCAGGTCAAGCTGGTTCATCACAGAATCTTCATCGCTTGAAAAATAATAAGCAGGGTTGTAGATGCTGCCTTTGAGATCGGAACTCAATAAAAACTGCGAATAGATATTTTCAGTTGCAACAGGCCTTATATCCAGGTCGGCATCGGTTACGGAAACAGATAAATTACTTTTTAAAGAACCGCCTACATCCACCTGTATCACATTCCTTCCTTTTTTGATCATGTTCTTTTCAATAAGGTGCAGGTCGGTAATAAAATACTGGTCATTACTTTTTATGTATACGATGCGTTCTGCAACAGGCACCGCAGCCTTGTTAAAAATAGTTACCTGCATAATACCATCCGGCAGGCTGTCAACAGGAATAGGAGCAGTAACGGTCGTTTTTGTTTTCAGGTTTATTTTTGCAGCATATACGGTATGCTGTTGTTGCTGTGCGATCACTACAAATTCTTTCATATCATCTGAAGCGTTGGCTGATCTTGTGATGGTGAATTTAAATAAACCCTTGTCGCCTGTAATACTTAAAACAGCTGCGTTGGAGCGGGCAGGAGGGAGTGCAGTTTCATGTTGTTTACCTGTAATGTCTTTCCATACTGCTTTATACGACTGGCCATCATCAGGCGTTACATTAAAATAGCCCATGCCATTGTGAGTGCTGCTGAATTCGGTCAGCACTTTTCCCTGCGCATCTACTATGTTTCCCTTTACATTAAAAGGTTTGCCATTCTCGTCGTTGGTTTTAAATGCGACCCTGCTGTCAATACCGCTTACAAGATCGCCGCCTTCAGGAAAAAGGGTCAATGTATAATAAGCAGGGATATCTTTTTTAATGGCCGGTTCCGGCCTTAAAATATTCACTGCCTTTGTATACAATAAAGAAGAATCAAAATTGAGCATCCAGGATGTATAGGCACGGATAAATAGTTTGGACGTTTTAATTGTGTCAGGCAACTGGAAGGATGAAGCGCCTCCTTTGAATAAAATAGGCATTGATTTTCTTTCGAGCACTTTACCATTTTCATTCAGCAATTCTGCATACATGCTGGTGCTGATCTGCGTGGCCGGATCATCGGCCCTTACATAAGCTTTGAACCAGATCGTTTCGCCGGGGCTATAATAAGCTTTATCGGTTTGTATATAGGTTTTTTCCTGGGGATACTTTGTGCTAAGCTCATTCAGCAAAGAATCATATTGATCCTGCGAAAAAAGAAGCGAAGTATTTACGAGTAACAGAAGCAGCAGTATAATTTTCTTCATCGTATAATTCTTAGTTCGTAAAGATAAAATGATGAGGCAACAAATCAGCCTTCTATGACTAAATATTAACAATTGATGTTACATAAAAAAACCTTTGCCGAAAGCAAAGGTTTTCTGTACAACAGGATATCTTTTATTGGTTACCTGTAATGTTGTATTTGCCTTTTAAGGTCATCGGGATTTTTTGTCCCATGGCATCCATAGTGGCGTCAATGTTCATATCATAATTTCCTTTATTGATATAGCCGGTCTCCAGCTTGATGTACATGCGGCCCTTCTGCGATCCTTTCATGTCCATGTTCATATCCATACCGCCCTGGGTCATGCTGCCGGTGCTGTTGATGGTACCGTTCATCGTCAGTTCTGCGAGGCCGTCTTTTACACCTGCCAGTGTATAGGTTGTTTTTACTTTCATTTTCATAGAACCCATTTCCACTTCGTTGTCTGCATCCCATGAATCACCTATTTTCACCGGTTTATCAGGGTAGATGTTGAACATCATACCAAAGGTCTGGTTCAGGCTTTCGGGAGTGAACATTTTTTCCATCATTGCCCTGGATGCTTCATCGGGCGCCATAATAGAATCCATGCCGCTTACATCGGTCACTTTTTTATTTTTAATAGTAAGTATTATGGATTTGCCCACAATGTGTTTAGTGGTGGCATCCATAATACTGTCGGTATTTACATTCGGCGCTTTCATGGCCATATCCATTTTCATTTTCATGTTGGTATAGGTCATTTTTAATTGCTGACCGGCAGCGCTGCTGTCGAGTACATCAAAATGGCTACCGATATCCATGACCATTTTCATTTGCTGGTTCATACCCATTACAGAAAGCGACATGTCCATATCCATGTTGATGTTGTTGACAAAAGTGTCTCCTTTTGCCAGCCTCATTTTTAATACATACCCATCTTTTGAACCACCGCTACAGGCAGCCATCAGCATGGTTATAGTAACTACAGCCGTAAATATTCCAATAATTTTTTTCATGATAGTTGTTTTGATTATTTCGGGGCGAATATAGCCGATTTTTTAAGAACAGTATCAAAAGTAACAGCTGCTTTATATAGCCAGCGAGTTACTTTGATGTAAACAGAGATGTCTTGAAAATTCACTTACTAATAAATCACTATTGGCCAGGCTCCGTAGGAGCTTCCTGTTTCTAACCCTAAAGCGTAGTAAAATGCTCTGCCAAACTCCGTAGGAGTTTCCTGTTTTATAAGGTAGCTCCTACGGAGCTTACACCAAAAAATATCATAAGTTCTGATAACAGGTAGTGCCTACGGCACTTTCCAAAATTTACCATTAACCTGTTTTAATAAGTTTGTAAGCCAACCAGGCCGGGCAGTATACTTTTAAAAACAACCAGACTTATTAAAACAAACCCCTGCATAAGGCAGGGGTTTATCTATTGAACAGCATTTAGTATTTAATTAAATGCCCATTTTCTTTTTCAGGTTTGCATCAATTGCATCCAGGAATTCTTCGGTGTACAGGTAATGTTCACCATGATTTACTTTGTTGCCATGTATGCAAACAGCAAGATCTTTTGTCATCTGCCCGCCTTCTACTGTTTCTATACAAACAGCTTCCAGTGCGTTACAGAAATCGATCAAAGGCTGATTATTGTCTAATTTGCCACGGAAGGCCAGGCCTCTGGTCCAGGCAAAAATAGATGCAATAGGATTGGTGCTGGTTGGTTTGCCTTTCTGGTGCTCACGGTAGTGACGTGTTACGGTACCATGCGCAGCTTCTGCTTCCATTGTTTTGCCATCAGGTGTAACCAGTACAGAAGTCATTAAACCTAAAGAACCAAAGCCTTGTGCCACAGTATCGCTTTGTACGTCGCCATCGTAGTTTTTACAAGCCCATACAAAGTTGCCATTCCATTTCAATGCACTGGCCACCATGTCATCGATCAGGCGGTGCTCGTATACAATTCCTGCTGCATCAAAAGCGGTTTTGAATTCATTCTGATACACTTCTTCAAAAATATCTTTAAAGCGGCCATCGTATTTTTTAAGGATCGTATTTTTTGTAGAAAGATACAGCGGCCATTTTTTGCTCAACGCCATGTTAAAGCAGCTGCGGGCAAAACCGTAGATACTTTCATCGGTATTGTACATGGTCATGGCAACGCCATCGCCTTTAAAATTGAATACTTCAAAAGTTTGTGGTTCACCACCGCCTTCAGGTGTAAAGGTCATTGTTAATTTCCCTTTGCCTTTAATAACGGTATCGGTTGCACGATATTGATCACCAAATGCGTGACGGCCAACAATTATCGGCGCTGTCCAGTTGGTAACCAGGCGTGGTACATTCTGCATAACGATCGGCTCACGGAAAACAGTACCATCCAGGATATTACGGATAGTGCCGTTAGGGCTTTTCCACATTTGTTTCAGCTTGAATTCTTCTACCCTTTGCTCATCAGGCGTAATGGTAGCGCATTTGATACCTACGCCACAGGCTTTGATTGCATTGGCAGCATCAATCGTTACCTGGTCGTTGGTCTCATCTCTGTATTCCATACCCAGGTCAAAATACTGAATGGGCACATCTATGTAAGGGAGGATCAGTTTGTCTTTAATAAATTTCCAGATGATCCTTGTCATCTCGTCACCATCCAGCTCTACCACCGGATTGTCAACTTTGATCTTTGCCATATGCTTCTAACTTTAATTTTAAGGTGTACAAATTTAAGGGTTTATGATATTACACGAATCCCGGTAGCTATCGGGACGAATTACACGAATTAAGGAGGGTCGGTACCGAAGGTCAGACCCCTAAACCCCAATTTTTATAACACGAATTTCAGGCACTAATTACACGAATGAGTACAAACTGTGAGCAAGAGTCCTGTTCATCGTTCATCACTCATATCTCATCGTTCTCTAAAGGCTCGAGCTCTTCTTTAACTGCCCTTCTCCTGTAACCGTACCCATGTTCTCAATGATGGCATCGCCGAACTCTGAAGTTTTGAGGAGGGTAGCGCCGGTCATTAAATTGTAAAAATCGATGGTCACAGTTTTACGCATGATGGTAGCCTGTAATGCATCTGTAATTAAAGTTGCCGCTTCTTTCCAGCCGATATAATCCAGCAGCATACAACCGCTCAGGATCACAGAAGATGGATTCATGCTATTGGTGCCTGCAAATTTAGGAGCCGTGCCATGCGTAGCTTCAAATACTGCATAACCGGTCTTGTAGTTGATGTTGGCGCCAGGTGCAATGCCGATACCGCCTACTTCAGCGGCCAGCGCATCAGAGATATAATCGCCATTGAGGTTTAAAGTAGCAACTACAGAGAAGTCTTGCGGAGCAATGAGTATCTGCTGTAAAAAATTATCTGCAATAATATCTTTTACGAGCAATTTTCCTTCGTGGAGGGCTTTGCGTTGTGCTTCGTTGGCATGCGCTTCGCCATGTTCTTTTTTCAGCTGGTCCCATTCGTCCCATGTAAAAGTTTTATCGCCAAATTCCTGGCGTGCTACTTCGTAGCCCCAGCTTTTAAAGCCACCCTCAGTAAATTTCATGATATTGCCTTTGTGCACGAGTGTTACAGAAGGCAGGTTATTTTCCAGTGCAAAATTAATAGCAGCACGCACCAGTCTTTTGGAACCCTCGTTGCTCACGGGTTTTACGCCATAGCTGCTGTCACCGGGAAAGCGAACGCTTTTTACGCCCATTTCTTCGAGCAGGAATTTTTCAAATTTTAATGCTTCGGGGCTTCCGGCTTTCCATTCAATGCCTGCATAAATATCTTCGGTATTTTCCCTGAAAATGGTCATGTCAACTTTTTCGGGATGCACAACGGGAGAAGGCACGCCTTTAAACCATTTTACAGGACGTACACAGGCATAGAGATCAAGATCCTGCCTCATGGCCACATTCAGCGAACGGATACCGCCGCCGATAGGAGTGGTCAAAGGTCCTTTTATAGAAACGATATAGTCTTTTGCTACCTGCAGGGTCTCTGCCGGCAGCCATTCACCTGTCTGGTTAAAGGCTTTTTCGCCTGCCAGCATTTCTTTCCACTCAATTTTCCTTTTACCATTGTAGGCTTTTTCAACAGCGGTATTAAAAACATTTTCCGCTACTTTCCATATTTCGGGGCCAATGCCATCGCCTTCAATAAATGGTATGATGGGGTTGTTGGGAACATTGAGCAGGCCGTTGCTGCCCATGGTGATTTTTTCTGACATAATTAATTTTTTATGAGCCGGGCTGTAAAGCTATATGCAGCTTTAGTGGCGTCGCACTCTTGTACTTATGAATTCTATTGAACGCTTCAGCGCTATGAGCTACATTTTCCGCCGCAAAAGTACGAAACCGCCGCTTTAAAAAAGGTTCTGAAAACAAAAAGCTTCCCGTTGCCGGAAAGCTTTTGTCACTTTATACAGACTATACAACTTAGTTGTACCTTCTTAAACGGAAATTACCCGATACATTATAAACAGTGTTGGGAGGCATTGTGCCTGTAGCAGTAGTGGTAAACGACCCGCTGATGAATTCACCTATAGCACCATATTCTGTAATATTAACAACTGTGCCCGGTGTAATTGTCGCAGAGCCTATATAGCTTGTATTCAATTCTATTACCGCCTGGCTGCTTCCTGCCGCAATACCCGTATTGTTGAAAATAATATTAAAAGAATTATTGGTTCCCTGCCCGATCCTGAAAGCATTTACATGCGCCATCGTCTGGTTATTGTTGTAGTACGCAACACTATCTGCCGGTGCAGTAAAGGAATGCGTAGTACCATTGATGGTCACATTCACGAATTGGTTAGAACTGATGCCGCAGGCCTGGATATTGCCTAATGCATTGCTGCCGGTGTTGATGGTATGCGTAGTTAATGCGCTTTGCTGGCCTGCAGCATTGTCTTCTGCAATAATATCCGCATTAATGCTGCCATTGCAAAGAATGGTCGAGATGTTAAATGCACCCGTATTGCTGAGCGGATAACGGTTGAACCAACCGTTGTTCATTTTTACGATCACTGCGCCATCTGTCACAGGCAGGCCACTGCAATTGGTAACAGTACCGCTGATGGTAGCACTGCTGGAAGTATTGTTTACAGTAACGGTTCCCAGCGAAACATTGCTGCCGGTGGTGGTAACAGTTTGTGTATGCATTGGTGAACCACAGTTGTAGGCCGGGAATACTTCCAGTAACAACTGGCTGTTGGAAGGCACTGCGCCCTGTACATAACCGGTTGCATCGGTGATGCCGGTAGCCCAGGTATTGTCGCTTGTATTGGTCACTTTTACGTAAGTATATTGAACGGGATTGCCGCCTTCATCTTTCAGGGTCATGTTGAGTTGCACATAATTATTGGGTACATCACAGTTCCAGAAAGAAAAATGGCTTACTTCCCCTTCGTAGGTATTGCCCACTTTGGCAGCACTGCCTTCTTCTTTCCAGAGGCCAATAGCCTCATCAAAATGCCACAGCGGGATAGAAGCTGGTGCAGCGCTTGCAATGCCTGCTGGTAAAGGCATGGTAAGCTTTGCCTTTTTACCAGGGGCTACCTGCAGTTTTTCGCCGCTTCCACTGGTTAGTTCAACGGCAGCCATTCCATAAGTGACCAGCAGTTTCATGGTATTGTTCTCATCAATGGCACGAAGATCGCCGGGCATGATGCGGTCAAGATCGGCAGCAGTTGGATCTAACCATTTAGCTGCTACATTTACCGGGCCGGTATAGGCGGCACCGGTTGTGGCATTCACCACGGCGTTGGCTGGCAGGCCTATTTTTAACCCGTTGCTGAGAGCCACTTCGCCACCGGTGGCAGCGCTGATGACACCCGCATTATCCTTGGGTAATAATTTAATTCTCACAAAGGCAGCTTTGTTGCTGGCGGCTATATAGGTCCTGATACCAGGGAAATAGCCTGCTTTGTTTACTGTAACGGTTGCAGCAGTTTTGGTCACTTCTGCATTGTTCGCTTCAAAATAACCATACTCATCCGTAGTAATGGTCTGGCTGCCTACTTTTACGGCAGCGCCTTGTACCGGAGCATCGTTCTCATCGGTAACAAAGCCGGAAACACTGGAACGTACTTTGGTGCCAAGGTCAACTTCGGAGGGATTGCCTGTACCGCTGCTCAGCTCTTTCTGGCAGGAGCCAAAGGAAACTACCAGCGCAGCCAATAGCAGCAGGTTTTGGAAAAAAATCTTTTTCATAAATTATTTATTGCGGTCATTGAATAATATCCTTCCTAAACATATACTGGTGGGGTTCGGGAAAGGTTGGGTGTCAATAAATATTTTATTCCTTGCTATTACAACACTCTTTTTTTGAATGATATGTTTACTGTATGAATGTTGGTGGGAGATTGTTGTTCAGCAAAGGTTAAAGTGCCAGTACCTTTTATAAACCCTCCCTGGGGTCCATATTCAGTTATATTTATTGTACCATTTATCCCGCTGTATTGCGGAAGCCAGTTTGGCGGAAGATCCGGCAAATAAACACTGGTGCTTGCCTGGCCCAGTTGTGCACTGTATATCAGAATGTTTATTTTAGCAACACCTGCCTGGTAACCTGTGATCCGTGTTTCCGGTAATCCATAAGCATTGGTCGTCATGTTGTCCGGCGGCACGGTAATATAATATTGGTTATTATCAAGGGAGTAAAAAATGTATTCATCTGAATTAACACCACATGCCCGCAGGTTAGGTATAACATTATTGCCGGGCACTACGCTATGTTCGGTAACAACACTTTGTTGTTGTGTTAAAGGATCATCGGCCACCAAAACCATATTGGTAGTACCATTGCAGGTAGTTGCAATGAAATTATAAGCGCCCGATTGATTGGTTGAAAACCGGTAATGCCTGCCTAAAATGGTAGCATAAACATTTCCATTTGCGAGTGGTAAATTATTGCAGCCTGTTACAGAGCCTTGTATATGCGCTACAGAAGGGTCATCATTAACCGTAACATTTCCCAGGGAAATATTGCTGGTACCTGTGCTGAAATTGTAGCTATAAACAGGTTGAGCGCAGGTGCTTCCAATGAATACTTCCATTTTCAGCTGTTCATTCATCAAAATACGGCCATTTACAAAGCCTGCTGCGTTAGTTATTCCGATTGCCCTGACTGTCGGATCATTTTGTTTGCTAAGTCTTACCTGTGCATAAGGAATAGGTTGCCCGGTCTGGTCTTTAATCGTTACATCAAATTCAACAAAAGTATCAGGCACATCGCAGTTCCAGAAAGAAAAATGTTTTACCTGTCCCCGGTAGCTATTGCCCGATCTTACAGCTGTACCTTCTTCTCTCCACAAACCGATCTTTTCATCGAAATACCACAAAGGGATATTGACAGGTGCACTTGCTGAAAGAGCCGCCGGTACAGGAAAACTTAATTCTGCTATTTTACCGGGCGCAAGCTGTAACTTTTTTCCTGCAGTGCTGGTAAGCTCAACCGCTGCCATGCCATAAGTGATAAGCAGGCGCATCCTGTTATTTTGATCAATAGCGCCCAGGTCTCCGGGCATTATTTCATTAAGATCTTCCGCGGTAGGGTCTATCCATTGCATGGCAACAGCATATGTACCGGTGTAGGGCACACCGGTGGCTGCATCTACAACTGCATTTGCCGGTAATATTACAGAAAGCCCATTGGGTAAACTGGTTGTACCGCCAGTAGCAGCATCGATATTACCTGCGATGGTTTTGGGTAATAATTTAATTCTCACAAAGGCAGGCTTGCTTTCTTTGGCTATAAAAGTCCGTATGCCGGGAAAATAACCATTGCGTTCAACCGTAACCGTTGCTGCATTTTTAATGACATCTACATTTTTAAATTCAAAGAAACCATAACGATCCGTTGCTTTTGTATAAGTGCCGCAACGAACAGTAGCGCCGGAAACGGGATCATTATTTTCATCTGTAACAAAGCCTGAAACGCTTGCATTTACTTTGCTATCCAGCTCAACAATTTCGCCGGGATAACGTATCCCGTTGTGATCTGTTTTTTTGCAAGAGGAGAACAATATTGCTGCTGTAATGCAGGCTACAAGCACTCTAAGGACAATGTTATGGTTCATATAAGCAGCAGCTTTTAAAAGGGATTATTATATTCTCAAAAATTCAAACTCCCATTGATCCACTCCCCATCCAGGTTGGCATTGTATTTTTTATAAAAATTAATAGCCGGTTCATTCCATTCCAGCACCTGCCACATCATGCCGCTGAATTTTTTGTCTTTGCATTCCTGTATCAGCCTGTCAAACAACATATGGCCGATGCCTTTGCCACGCAGGCTGTCTGTTACCAGCAGGTCTTCCAGGTACAGGCGCTGACCTTTCCAGGTGCTGTAGCGAATATAATACAGGGCAAAACCAATCACCTGTTCGCTGCTTACAGTAGAGGCATCGTTTATTTTTAGCTGGTCTGCGCCGCTCATTTGTTCTTCGGGTTCTATCTCTCTATTGTTTACGGTATCATTGCCGGTGGTTTCATCTTCGTTGCTCGCAACGGCTACAAAAGCCCACCAAATAGGTTTTTCACCAAAACCACTTTCTACAAAATGATCGAAAGGAACGGTTACCTGTTCCGGGGCTTTTTCGTACAATGCCAGCTCATGTATCAACTGCATCATGGCTTCACAATCTTCTTTTACGGCACGGCGTATCTGTATATTCATATTATTTAATTTTTAGACACATAATTTTCTGGGATAAATATCGAAAGAAATACACTCATTCTATGATTTTTACTATTCCTGTTGCTAACTTTAGTTTAAATATGAAGAAGATCTTCCGTGTATTCCTAAGTATTTGTTTTCTTCTTTATTCCCATATTACCCTGGCCAATATAACCGATAGCCTGTTCTTAATAAAGGATGCGGACGACAGGCTCATGATGGTAGAATATTTGTTCAACCGTTACGATATCAGGAGCAAAGAAGCAGTACAATTTAAAGACGAAGTGTTGCAAAAAGGCAATGCTTCCGAAAAGCTCATCATCAGCTGGGTGTGGGAGGACCGCCTGCTGGGCATGAGCAAAATGGAGAACAACATTGCGGTGTTCGACAAATACATGCCTGCCGTTAAAAGAACAGGCAATGCACACCTGCTTGCTATTTTGTACAGCGAAAAAGCGAATGCATTATTATATGCAAAGCGCTATGGCCGTGCTTTTGAGAATTACCTGTATGCCTACGATAATCTTAAAAAAGACCCGGAAAAGAAATATTACAAACAATCATGGCTGATGTACAATATCGCTATGAACTTTTATTTGTTCAGGGATTATAACAAGACAGTTGAAATAAGTCATGAACTGGCGAAACTGCCGCCGCCTGTATCTTACCCGGAAGACTGGTTCAATTGCATCAATTACGACCTGATGGCGATGGCCTATTTAAAAAGTACAAAGTATGATTCTGCACGTTACTGGCTGGACAGGACCTATGAAAATGCCGTAAAGTCGAATGATACAGCATGGATAGGAATTGCAGAAGGCAATAAAGGTCTTGTATATTATGAACAGGGAGAGTATGAAAAAGCCATTCCTTATTTTGAAAAAGGCATTGCGTATTGCACTGCTACGCAGATATGGGACAATGCTGCACCTTTTGCCACCAGCCTTGCACATATTTATATCTTAAAAGAAAAACGAACCGAAGCAGCGCAACTGCTTTCCCAGGCAAGGGACGCCAACAGCAGGTCCTATTCACTTTCTAACCAGCTTTTGTATTACAATATTGCAAGCCTTTATGAAAAGCAAAAAGGAAATTATGGCCCGGCCATTCAATTAATGGATTCTGTAAGGCTTTATGAAAAAAAGCTCAGTACCGAATTTGAAACAAGTAAAAAAGCACTGGCAGAAAGCAGGGTGGCGTATGAAAAACAATTAATGGAAAATAAGCTCCTGCAAGAAAGGGCTGGCAATGAACAATGGCGGGTGTACGGGCTGGTAGTAATATTGTTGCTTTTGCTGCTAACTTTTGTACTCTTCTATAAAAGACAAAAGCTGCGTTATTCGCTGGAGCAAAAAACATTGCAGAATGAAAAGCTGCAGGCAGAAAACGAACTGAGTGTGGCTTTGTACGAGATAAGAGAATTTACGCACAACATCACACAAAAAAATAAGGCCATAGAAAATCTTTTGGCGCAGGTGCTGCAATTAAAGGAACAGCACAAAGATATCAGCAGGGAAGAAGTAGAAGCAATTGAAGAAGATATGAAACAATCAGCAGTGTTGACGGAAGAAGGCTGGGCAGATTTTAATAAAATGTTTGAAAAGGCTTTTCCCGGTATGATCGCAAAGTTCAGGAAAAAATTGCCGGAACTGGCAGATATTGAAAGGCGTTACTTCAAGCTGATAAAACTGGGATTGAATAACAAAGATATCGCCGGAATGCTTGGTATTGAGGATGCCGGCGTAATCGCACTTCGCAAAACACTGGTAGAAAAGCTGGAGCTTACAGACGATGCGGAAATTGAGATATTGGTCGAATCCTTATAAGTCATTACATAAAGAAGCCCCGGATTTTGTCCGGGGCTTCTTTATCTTAAGAATAATCAATAATTAATTATTAGTTGTGATCGATCATCGTCATTGTAACACCATAGCTGCCATCAGAATATTTTCCTGTGCCCGGCTGGTATTCGGTGTGTAAGAATTTGCGATAAACAAGGCCGATGCCTTTCGCATATTTTTCCACGCCATAATTTATTTCGCTGTAAGAATTAGGGTCAGCGGGGTTGCCGATGACCTCATCTCTCTGGTCAATTTTGATCGCATCTTCCAGGTCGTAAGTACCAACAGTTGTGCTTACACCAACACTGTCATAAGTATAATCCCAGTCATCAAGGTACTTAACCTGTGAGGAAAGGGAATAGGTATCAATATGCGTATTGCCCGGCCAGTCGTAACCATTGCGGATCGGCAGGCGAAGCTTAACATAGCGTAAGTTGTTTTCTACAAATTCCAAACCGTTGGTGGTTGGAGTGGCCATAAAGGTTGCATCGCTTTCCCAGCTATTATTTGGTTTTTTGATATAACGTACAATGCGGAAAGAAGGACGGTTGTTAGCATCCATTATACCTGCATCTACTACATATTTTACTTCATAGCTCCTGGTAGCAAGCGAAGCACCGAAGTTTACAGGAACTATAGAATCTAATCGATAGGTAATGTATTTTCCTACAACAAAGGGGCTGTAATCTTCAATAGGGGCAGTATCTACCACACCGCTTTCGTCTTTACAGGAGTACATAAAAACTACCGAAGCAGCCAGGCAGGTAAGGAGCACAATTTTTTTCATAATTACAAGATACAATGTTTTATTATCAAGACGTATACCTGTATAGCAAGGTTGCTGTTATACCGAAGGCTGGTAACGCTGTATGATGCCACCGCCGATAACATCGTTGCCTTCATAAAAAACAGCACTTTGTCCCGGTGCCACGCCTTTTACATCTTCATAAAAACGCACTTTGATACCATTTTCGTATGCAAAGAGCTGGCTGAGAGCGCCTTTATCTTTGTAGCGGATCTTTGTGACGGCTTCCATGCCTTCTGTAATGCCATCGTATTTCATCCAGTTGATGCCGGTCACATTCATTTCCACCCTGTTCAGGTGTTCTTCATCTCCCAGCACCACGGTATTGGTCTCAGGAATGATCTCTGTAACAAAAGCAGGTTTGCCCAGGGCAATATCAAGCCCCTTCCGCTGACCTACTGTATAAAAAGGATAACCTTTGTGCTTGCCAATAATCTTACCGGAAGGATCAACAAAATTGCCGCCCGCCACTTGTTCTTCCAGCCCTTCCACTTTGCGTTTCAGGAATCCACGGTAGTCATTATCAGGTACAAAACATATTTCGTAGCTCTCGTTCTTTTTGGCCAGTTCGGGATAGCCGAAATCATGCGCCATCTGGCGGATAGCTGTTTTATGATAGGTGCCCAGTGGTAAAATAGTACGGCTTAGCAGGTCCTGCTGCAGCCCCCATAGCGCATAGCTCTGGTCTTTGCTTTCATCCAGCCCTTTGCTGATAAAATACCTGCCGTTGCTATGCTGGTGTATCTGTGCATAGTGGCCGGTAGCGATAAAATCGCAGTCCAGGGCATCGGCACGTTTCAGCAGCGCACGCCATTTGATATGCGTATTGCACATCACACAAGGGTTGGGCGTACGGCCGGCAATGTATTCATCCACAAAATTCTCGATCACAAAATCGCCGAACTCTTCCCTGATATCCAGTATAAAATGCGGAAAACCGTGCTGCACCGCAGCAAGGCGGGCATCATTAAAACTATCAATATTGCAGCAACCGGTCTCTTTTTTGCCGGATGTGCCTACGCTGGTAGCATAATCCCATGTTTTCATGGTGATGCCAACTACTTCGTAGCCTTCTTTATGGAGCATCAATGCGGCCACCGTACTATCAATACCGCCGCTCATTGCCACCAATACTTTGCCTTTTTTGCTCATGCCGCAAAGATAATAAATATGTGGAAGGCAGGCAGAGCCGGGAGGGAGGTAAGCGTTAAATCCATCGAAATTTTTCTATTATAGTAAATTCAAGGGTCGGTGCAGCAGGTCAGACCGGATAAAGAGGGATTGTTGAATAGATAAATTGTTTAATAGTTTATCTCATCAACCTATTACTCAAAACCCCTTACTTATCTCATATCTCATAGCTTATCGTTCATATCTTATACCTCCTATCTTATCCACCTTTTTGAATAACTTTTTACCCTTTAAAAATCGATTGATTTAACTTGCATCCATGCAGCAATACCTTGATCTTGTAAAACATATTATAGAAACCGGTGATGATAAAAGCGACCGTACAGGTACCGGTACCCGCAGTGTTTTTGGCGGCCAGTTGCGGTTTAACCTGGCAGAAGGTTTCCCCTTGGTTACCACTAAAAAAACACATTTAAAAAGTATCATCTATGAGCTGCTGTGGTTCCTGAAAGGCGATACCAATATTGCCTACCTGAAAGAAAATAAGGTGAGCATCTGGGATGAATGGGCTGATGAGAACGGCGATCTTGGTCCCGTGTACGGAAAGCAATGGCGCAGCTGGGAAGGAGCGGGAGGGGTTGAGATAGACCAGGTAAAAGAACTGATCAACACTTTAAAAACAAATCCTGACAGCAGGCGCATGATCATCAGCGCATGGAATGTGGCCGACCTTCCTAAAATGAAGCTGATGCCCTGCCATTGCCTGTTCCAGTTCTATACTTCTGCTCCCGATGCCAATGGCCGCAGGAAACTGAGTTGCCAGTTGTACCAGCGCAGCGCCGATGTTTTTTTAGGCGTTCCTTTTAATATCGCTTCCTACGCATTATTTACCATGATGATCGCACAGGCAGTGGATATGGACCTCGGTGATTTTGTTCATAGTTTCGGTGATGTGCATTTATACAATAATCATTTTGAGCAGGCTGAGCTGCAATTGAGCCGTACGCCTTTTCCGCTCCCGCAAATGAAGATCAATCCTGCGGTGAAAGATATTTTCGATTTTAAGTTCGAGGATTTTGAATTGGTGAATTACCAGAGTCATCCGGGGATAAAGGCGCCGGTTGCAGTGTAAATAAGGAATAAAAAATAAGAAAGTTATGGGGGGGCGTTTCTTATTTAATTTTTCGACTTTGGTTGATCTTTGCTGTTTCTATACTTTTTAGAAAGATAGCCATCAGCTCGTTGCATTCTTTTTGAGTCTTTTCTACTATCTCGTTTTTAATAATTGGCTTTTCGTTGCAAGATTAATCGCTTATGCAACAGGCTTTTACAAATAATAATACTGCTTCGGCCTTCCTTATTCCTTATTTCCCATTTTTTATTCCTTATTCCCCGTTTTCACATATTAAATGCACCATTTTTTCGTTCTAACAGGAGCCAATTCCTGTTTATGAAAAAATGCTACGCTGTTTTTTTATTGCAAATCCTGTTTTTTGTTGCCTATGGTCAGCCCCTGGCTGATACCACCGGCAAGCTTATTGAACAAAAAGAAAACATCATTACTGAGCATACCATCGTAAAAGTGGAAAACCTGGGGCAGCGTATCAACAGCGAATACCCGGAATTGAGACCTACCATTTCAGCTGACGGCAACCTTCTTTTTTTTATACGCATGGGGCACCCGGCCAATGAACACATTGCCACAGTCCGCAATGCACAGGATATCTGGTACAGCATGCGGGAAGAAGACGGCAGCTGGAGCCCGGCCGAGCATTTGAACGGGGCGGTAAATGCTTCGCAATACAATGCCGTGTTCTGGATCTCTCCAGATTTAAATACGATGCTCATCAAAGGCGCTTATGTGAACGGGCAATATTACGGCATGGGCGTTAGCATGACGAAGCTGCAAAAGAATGGCGACTGGAGTCCACCGCAAATGTTGCGCATCCGTAATTTCAACAAGTTTGCCTACACACAACAATTTGGTGCAAGCATGGGGCAGGATGGTAAAACATTGCTGCTGTACATGAGTGATAAAAAGAACAGCTTCGATAATGATCTCTATGTTTCTTTCTGGGAAGGAGGCGATATCTGGACAGCACCTAAAAGTTTAGGTAAAAAGATCAACCTGCCGGATTATAATGAAATGAGTCCCTTCATTGCATCCGATGGCACCACGCTTTACTTCAGCAGCGACAGGCAGGGCGGATTGGGTATGAATGATATATGGATGAGCAAACGCCAGGATGATAGCTGGACAAAATGGAGTGAACCTGTAAACATGGGTAAGCCCATCAACACAGAAAATGATGAAGCATTTTTTACACTGGATGCAGGCGGCGAATATGCTTACTTGACCAGCAGCGACGGTGCTTTTGGTGCCAGCGATATTGTAAGGGTGAAACTGCTGGAAAGAGAAAAGCCGGACCCGGTGGTAATTGTAAGTGGCAACGTATATAATGCTAAAACCAATAAGCCATTGAGCGCAGACCTGATCTATGAGATTCTGCCCGATGGTTCAGAAGCAGGAAGAGGCACTTCCAATCCGCAGGACGGTTCATTTAAAATTGTGTTGCCTTACGATAAAAATTATCTGATTCGTGCATCGGCAGATAAATTCTTTGCGATATCAGAAAACCTCAACCTGGATTCGCTGATAAAAGTTGGCTATAAAGAAATTCACAAAGACCTGTATTTGGCACCGATCGAGATCGGCCAGGTTTTCCGCCTCAATAATGTATTCTTCGACTTTGACAAATACACATTAAGGCCCGAATCCTATACTGAACTCAACAGGGTTGTGATGTTCCTGAACGAATACCCCAATATTGAAATTGAAATGGGTGCACATACCGATAGCAAAGGATCGGATGAATACAATATTACCCTCAGTCATAACCGGGCAAAATCTGT
>CAYOLS010000033.1:0-21510 GCA_964404845.1 uncultured Ferruginibacter sp.
CAGTATATCGCCATAACCATCCAGCGGGCCGATATAGGTAATGATCTTTGTCGGCACTTTGTACTGAGGGAAATAATATTTAGTGTATTGCAGCGCTTTTTTTATTTCTGCTTCGTAAGGCGCAAAATCTGCAAAAACCTTTTGCGATGTATCAAATACCGGGCGGTAAGATGACAGGAAACCCCTGATATAATTTACTGCTGTATCGCCGCTCCATTTTGGGTCAACGTTTAAAATGGTTGCAAGAAAATTTTCTCCGAATGACGGATATTTTGCGATCACCGCATCCAGCTTTTGCGCCAGTTGATTGGTATCGATCCCGAAAAAATCTCTTTCAAACCTTTGCGTGGTCAATTCAACTTTGATATTGGAAACATCCGGCGTTTTATTCGAATTGCAGGAGAACAAAAGCCCGCTGCAAACAACTGCCATCAATAAAAATCTCATATAGAAATGCTTTTGAAAGATTTAACTTTACTGTTCGTTGGCCATAAAGTTAAGTTCATAAAGAATAAGGCGGCATGGATTTAGAATAAAATTAAGACGGAAGAATAATGATAATGATTAAATGGTTGCATTGTTGAATGGTTTTGAGCAATAAGGATGCACAACAATTGAACAATTCAACACTTTAACTATTTAGAAAAACAGCACTTTAACAATGAAGATATTTTTAGCGCAACAGAATTATCATATCGGCAATATTGAAGCCAACAGCCAAAAGATCATTGAAGCCATCCTGTCAGCCAAAGCGCAGGGCGGCGACCTGGTGGTATTCAGCGAGCTGAGTATCTGCGGTTATCCTCCCCGTGATTTTTTATACTTCCAGGATTTTATTGAAAAATGCTACCAGGCCATTGACCAGGTAAAACAATATGCAGATGGTATTGCCGTGCTGGTAGGGGCGCCGCACCGCAATGAAGTGGCAGAAGGAAAAGACCTCTTTAATGCAGCCTACTTTTTAGCAGATAAAGAAATAAAGCAGGTGATCCACAAGACCTGCCTGCCTACCTATGATGTGTTTGATGAGGACCGTTATTTTGAATCGGCCAATGAATGGAATATTGTTGAATACAAAGGAAGAAAATTGGCTGTCACCATTTGTGAAGATATCTGGAATCTTGGTAGCAACCCACTGTACCGCTACTGTCCCATGGATATGCTGATGCCACAGCAACCTGATGTAATGATCAATCTTTCTGCCTCTCCTTTTGATTATACGCATGATGCCGACAGGCAGGCTGCAGTAAAAGCCAATGTGCTGAAATATGGTTTGCCTATGTTCTATTGCAATGGCGTAGGCAGCCAGACAGAAATCGTTTTTGACGGTACTTCATTGGTATTTGATAAAAATGCCAATCTCTGTGGCAAAATGAAAAGTTTTGAAGAAGACTTCCGTGCATTTACTTTAAATGCTGACGGGACCATTGATGCAGCAGTTATTGAGCCTGCAGGCAAAGTACCTGATGAAGACCTGAACCCCATTACGCTGGATACAGCATTAAATATTGCAGAAGTCCACGATGCACTGGTGATGGGCATCAAAGATTATTTTACCAAGATGGGTTTTACCAAAGCCATCATCGGCAGCAGCGGCGGTATCGACAGTGCTGTTACCCTGGCGCTTGCCTGCACGGCCCTTGGGAAAGAGAATGTAAAAGCAGTGCTGATGCCTTCGGAATATTCTACGGAACACTCTGTAAGCGATGCTGAGCAGTTAAGCAAAACATTGGGCAATCCTTACGATATCATACCCATCAAAAATATCTACCATAGTTTTTTAGATGAGCTGCAGCCTTTGTTCAAAGACCTTCCATTCGGGTTGGCGGAAGAAAATATCCAGAGCAGGACAAGGGGCAACCTGTTGATGGCAATTGCTAACAAATTCGGTTATATCTTATTGAACACTTCCAACAAAAGCGAGCTGGCAACCGGCTATGGTACTTTGTATGGCGATATGGCGGGCGGCCTGGGTGTACTGGGAGATTGTTACAAATTACAGGTGTACGAGCTGGCGAAATATATCAATCGCAATAAAGAAGTCATCCCGCTTCATATTCTTACCAAAGCGCCAAGCGCTGAATTAAGGCCAGGGCAAAAAGACAGCGACAGCCTGCCGGATTATGAAGTACTGGATAAATTGTTGTACCAATACATTGAGCAAATGAAAGGTCCCGGCGAAATTAAATCCATGGGTTTCGATCCTGCCCTGGTAGACCGTGTGCTGAAAATGGTGAACGTAAATGAATACAAGCGCAACCAGTTCTGCCCTATCATCCGTATTTCGCCCAAGGCTTTCGGAGTTGGGAGGCGGGTGCCCATTGTAGGGAAGTACTTAAGTTAGTGGAATAGTCCATAGACCATGGTCTATAATAGTTCATTATGAAGGGTAGCCTGTAATTAAATAGTTTACGGCTTAAGTAATGGTCTATGGACCGCTCTATACCAACGAATTAACATTCTTTTAGCCCGTTCATCATAGTGGCAGCATTTTTGATTAACTGGACTTAGTATTTTGCAATTTATAATTAAAATAGCCCTTATATATGCTACAAACCGCAGAAGACATTCGCCTGCTGAACGATAAGATCGGACATGCAGCAGGATTTGTAACCAGGATAAATGACGAATTAAGCAAAGTTATTGTTGGCCAGCAAACCATGGTAGAACGCCTGCTCATAGGCTTACTTAGCAACGGACATATTTTGCTGGAAGGTGTACCGGGACTGGCAAAAACCCTGGCCATCAAATCACTCGCACAAACTATTCATGCGGATTTTAGCAGGATACAATTTACCCCCGACCTCTTACCTGCCGACGTGGTAGGCACCATGATATACAACCAGGCCAAGAATGATTTCTACGTTCGCAAAGGGCCCATCTTCGCCAACTTTATTCTGGCAGATGAAATTAACCGTGCCCCGGCAAAAGTGCAGAGCGCTTTGCTGGAAGCAATGCAGGAACGCCAGGTAACACTGGGCGATACCAGCTATAAATTACCGGAGCCTTTTTTGGTGTTAGCTACGCAAAACCCGATCGAGCAGGAAGGTACTTATCCTTTACCGGAAGCGCAGGTGGACAGGTTCATGCTGAAAGTAGTAGTGAGCTACCCAAGCAAAAGTGAAGAGCAGCATATCATCCGCCAGAATACGATGGGGCTTTCATCACCGGTTATTAATCCCGTGGCTTCCACGTCTGAGATCATTACTGCAAAAGAACTGGTACGACAAGTGTACATTGATGAAAAAGTAGAGAACTATATCCTTGATATTGTTTTTGCAACCCGCTTTCCTGAAAATTATAATTTATCCAAACTGAAGCCACTGATCGGTTTTGGCGGATCACCAAGGGCCAGCATCAACCTGGCTTTGGCAGCAAAAGCTTATGCTTTCCTTAATAAGCGAGGTTATGTGATCCCTGAAGATGTGCGCAGCATTTGCAAAGATGTGCTTCGCCATCGTCTTGGCCTTACCTACGAAGCAGAAGCGGAAAATATAAATGTAGAGGATGTGATCAACGAAATATTAAAAGCAGTGAATGTACCTTAGAACAAAGGGGTAAGAGAGGAAGAAGAAAGAGAATACAAATAAGGAATTCTGCTCGCAGTTCACAGCTAAAAGCTCACAGCTTCTAACAAAATTCGTGTAATAACAATTGTTCAAAAAGAAAAAAAACATACCGCCACCATCCACCGAGCCTGTCCAGAATGATATAGGCCTTACCACTGCCGACATTTTAAAAAAAGTAAAAGACCTTGAAATAAAAAGCAAGATCCTTACTTCTCAAATGTTCACCGGTGAATACCACTCTGCATTCAAAGGAAGAGGTATGAGCTTCAGGGAAGTACGGGAATATAGCGCCGGTGATGATGTACGTTTCATCGACTGGAATGTAAGCGCCCGCTACGCCCATCCTTTCTCAAAAGTATTTGAAGAAGAAAGAGAGCTGACAGTGATGCTGCTGATAGATACCAGCACCAGTAATTTATTTGGCACGGTTGGCAAAAGGAAGAAAGACCTTATTACGGAAATGGCGGCCATCCTTACTTTCAGTGCTGTGAACAACAACGATAAAGTAGGTGTTATTTTCTTCAGTAATAAAATTGAGAAATACATTCCAGCCAAAAAAGGGCGTGACCATGCTTTGTACATTGTAAGGGAATTACTCACTGTAGAACCTCATGCCAATGGTACGGACCTTGACCTGGCGATCAAATATTTCAACAACACCACAAGGCAGAAAAGCATTTCTTTTATCCTGAGTGATTTCATTACCACCGGCTACGACAACGATCTGAAAGTAATTGGCCGCCGCCATGATGTGATAGGATTAAGGGTGTATGATAAAATGGACATGCAATTACCCGATGTTGGTTTGCTGCAAATGAAAGATGCTGAATCAGGTGTGAACAAATGGGTAGACACCGGCAGCGCCGTGGTGAGATATAATTACCAGCAACATTTTTTTGAACAAACAGACAATTGTAAAAGAATATTCAGGAAAGCAGGAGCAGAGCTGTTGCACATACGCACAGACGAAGATTATGTAAAGATCCTCCAGCAATTCTTCCTGCGCAGAAATTAAAGCTATATACCCGGATGAGACCCAGGCCACTGATATATCGATTATTATTTACCATCACCGTTTTAATTGCCGGCATTCAAACAATGAATGCACAGGCAGTAAAAACATATATTGATCGCAATAAGATCCTTATTGGCGAACATATCCGCCTTGAGATAAAAGTAAACCTGGCCGCTTCCAATTACAGGGTTGATTTCGGCATCCCTGATTCCATCCCGCATTTTGATGTGATCGATCAGGGAAAATATGATACAACGGCCGAAGGTGTTTACAGCATGCGGCAGACCATTTCATTCACCAGTTTTGACTCGGGCGTTTGGAAGTTCCCTTCCTTTCCTGTGACAATTTCTGCACCGGGGCAGGCTTCCAAATCATTTTACAGCGATTCTGTGCTGATACAGGTTGGCTACTCTCCTGCCGATAGCACCAATGAGCTGCGTGACATCAAGCCGGTAATGGAAGTTTTTGTTGTAGACCGAACATGGATCTATTATGCCATCGGCGCTTTGCTGTTGTTGATATTGATCTACCTGCTCTATCGTTACTTTAAAACAAGAAAGAAAAAAGCACCGCCTGTTTTCAATACAAAGCTCACCGCTTACGAAGAAGCGATGAAAGCATTGGAACAATTACAGCAATCCGGCAGTGAACCAAAAGTTTTCTATATTGGCCTGAGCGATATTTTCAAAAGATATTACAGCCGTAAGACCAATATGAATTTAATGCCGGACACCACCGGTGATCTATTGCTGCGATTGAGAGAACACAGCCGTTCAGCAGACATTGTATCAACAGCGGCAGAAGTATTACGCTTTGGCGATGCGGTGAAGTTTGCAAAATTCCAGCCTACGGAAAATGAAAATGCCCAGGCTGTCGGATTTATGAAGCAGGTAATTGATCACCTGGAAAAGAAATCATTTGTTTAAACAACAAGCACTTGTTAACAGACTATTTTAAAAATATTGAATTTACTCAACCCGAATTTTTATTCGGCCTCCTGCTGATCCCTGCGCTGGTCACCTGGTATTATATTACCAACAACCAGCGCAGCGCTTCTGTAAGGGTTTCTTCTCTAGCCGCTCATGGACTTAGTACATGGAAATCTTCGTTAAGGCATTTTCCTTTTATCTGCCGCATGCTTTGTCTTGGCTTTATAATTGTAGCGCTGGCAAAGCCTCAAACAAAAAATGAGAATCAGCGCAACGAAGGCGAAGGGATCGACATTGTGCTTTGTATTGATGTGAGCGGCAGTATGACAGCGCAGGATTTTCAGCCCAACAGGCTGGAAGCTGCAAAAGCAGTGGCGATGGACTTTGTAAGCAAACGTGTTACCGACCGCATTGGCGTTGTTATCTTTTCCGGCGAAAGCTTTACGCAATGCCCGTTAACGACTGATTATGCGGTAGTGAACTCGGCCATCAAAAGCATCCGCAATGGTTTACTGGAAGATGGTACGGCCATCGGTGCCGGCCTGGGCACCAGCGTGGACAGGTTGCGTACAAGCAAATCAAAATCAAAAGTAGTGGTATTGCTTACGGATGGAGAGAACAATGGCGGCTTGATCGATCCCAAAACTGCAAAAGAAATTGCGAAAGCATTTGGAATAAGAGTGTACACGATCGGCGTTGGTTCCGATGGTTATGCCAAACAACCTGAGAACACCGGCATGGGCGTGGTAATGCAGAATGTAAAAGTTTCTATTGATGAGAAACTACTGACAGAGATCGCCAATGAGACTGGCGGTAAATATTTCCGTGCAAAGGACAATGAAGGCCTGCAGGGCATTTACAATGAAATTGACAAGCTGGAAAAAACAAAAGTGGATGTGATAAAAAATATCCGCTACAGCGATAAGTTCCTTCCTTTTGTTGCTGCTGCTATTTTCTTTTTGTTACTTGAACTGATCTTACGCTATTTAGTTCTCCGCAAATTCCCATAATCCCTTTGCGTTCTTTGCGTAAGCCTTTGCGGTAAAATATAACCGCAAAGAACGCTAAGAGAATGCAACGCAAAGTTCGCAGAGGCCTGCCCTATAATTTTCAACTTTCAATTTTCAATTTTCAACTACCTTGCAACCATGCGTGCGTTAGTGTATAAATCAACCGGCAGCTGGTACCAGCTCAGATCAGAGGACGGACAGGCGTTGAATGCCCGGCTGGCCGGTAAGCTCAAACTGGATGGCATTACCTCTACCAATCCCATTGCTGTAGGCGATTGGGTGGAAGTAGATAGCGAGCAGGGTGCCGATAGCAATGTTATTTCAAAAATTTACGAGCGCCGCAATTACATCAACCGCATCTCTCCACACAACAAGAATATGCACCATATTGTGGCCGCCAATTTGGATCAGTCCTTATTATTCGCCACAATAAAAGATCCGAAAACATCACTTGGCTTTATCGACAGGTTCCTTGTTATTTCAGAAGCCTATCATGTTCCTGCCATTATTGTTTTTAATAAAGCAGATCTTTTAAAAAAGAAAGACCAGGAAAAATTTGAGCACATTAAAAACATTTATGAGCCTATTGGCTACACTGTTTGTTTAATGAGCATCGAAAAAAATGAAGGTGTAAAAGAAGTAGAAGCCCTGTTAAAAGATAAGACCACTTTGCTCAGCGGCCATTCCGGTGTAGGCAAATCATCGTTTATCAATTACCTCTTTCCGGACTTTAATTTAAAGACAATGGAAGTGAGTGAGTGGAGCGGCAAAGGCATGCATACCACTACGTTTGCAGAAATGTACGACCTGCCCTTTGGTGGCAGGATCATTGATACACCAGGCATAAGGGAAATGGGGCTGGTAGATATTTCCAGGCAGGAACTCTCCCATTATTTTCCTGAAATGAGGGAATTGATACAGCAATGCCAGTTCAATAACTGCTCACACCTACATGAACCCGGCTGCGCCGTAAAAGAAGCAGTGAATGACGGCCGTATATACGAAGAACGTTATCTCAGTTATTTGAACATGAGAGACACTATTGACGAACGGAATTATTAGGAATTGAAAGTTGATAACTTTTCCAGTTCAAATATGCATAGTAATTTAATGCACTTTCAATTTTCCAGTTCAATTATTAAAACGCTCTGCGTTCCAGGAAATTCGCCACTTCCATCACCAGCTTGTTCTTACTTTTTTTACTTTCCGTTTGTTGAGGATAAATGCTTACGCCGTTGAAAATGTTGTAATGCAGCGTTAAAAACTGGTCTTTGTATTTAAAATCCCAATCCAGCGTATCGGCATCGTCCACCTGGTTCATGAACTGAACCTGCAGGTCATCGGCCAATGCATCGGCAATAGCATAAAATTTGGAGATACCGCAATTGTCGTCAATAACGGCTTCGGTAGCACCCGATTGGGTTTTCAGAGCGTAACACATAGCAATAGGTTTTTTATTAGAGTATAGGATTAACGTAAAAACAGGCAATTAATTGCCCCGGAACTTTGCTTTATTGCTCGCCCTGATGGCTTTTTCATCACCGGCAGCTATTTTTTCAGCTCCAATGTTCCTGCCATTGGTCGGACAGCCATATTTTTCCTTCTTTTTAAAGATAAAACAGCTGCTCATGGCAGTGGCAATAAATATGAATAGTAATGCTTTTTTCATAACACTAAAGTTAAGTTTTATTACACGAATCCCGATAGCTATCGGTACGAATTAAGTCTTGAGCTATTAGCTGTGAGCAGCCAGCCAACTTCCTTATTTCTTATTTTGTGTTTCTTATTCCTTATTTTTCATAACACAAATTTCAGGTACTAATTACACGAATGAAATACAGGCTGTTAGCTATTAGTCGTTAGCAAAAATCCATCGTTCATCACTCATACCTCATCGCTATATCTCATATCTCATCGTTCATATCTCACTTAAACCATCCACTGTATTTCACATAATTATCCGCAATCCGGTTAATCTCCCCGCTGATCAGCTCTTCACTGATATCCTTTACTTTTTTAGCAGGAACGCCTGCATATATAGAGCCGGGTTCTACTACAGTGTTTTCCAGTACTACCGCACCTGCAGCTATAATGCTGTTGCTGCCTACCTGCACATTATCCATCACAATGGCGCCCATGCCCACCAGCACGTTGTCATTAATAACGCAGCCATGTACAATGGCATTGTGCCCGATGCTCACATTATTTCCAATGATCGCTTTTGTTTTTTGATACGTACAGTGAATAACAGCACCATCCTGCACATTTACCTTGTTGCCCATGCGGATACTGTTCACATCGCCCCTCACCACCGCATTAAACCATATACTGCACTGCTCGCCCATTACTACATCGCCCACGATCGTTGCATTGGGCGCTATAAAACAATCGTTGCCCATTTGCGGCATTACGCCATCTACAGGAAGAATTACACTCATGATTATATTTTTATTTTATATTCCACCGCAAAGACGCTAAGTATAAATTTCCTCTGCGTCTCTGTGCCTTAACGGTTAAAACCGGGTCTGACCTTCGGTACCAACCCTCCCCATCACAAAACTAAACATTAATTTCGCAGGAAATTGTAGTATGAACACAAGGCAGTTATTTTTGGATCATGTAGGTCAAACCTCCCAGGCGCCGCTGGCCTTGAACATTGTAAAGGCAGCCGGCAGCAAGTTGTGGGACGCCGACAGCAAGGAATACATTGATCTTATTGCCGGCATCAGCGTCTGTAATGTAGGTCATCGCCACCCTGCCGTGGTGAACGCCATTAAAAGGCAGGCGGATGAATACCTGCACATCATGGTATATGGCGAGCTGGTAGAAAATCCGCAGGTATTATATGCCAGGGCGCTGACCGATCATTTGCCTGCTTCTTTAAATTCTGTTTTTTACACAGCCAGCGGGAGCGAAGCCACCGAAGGAGCCATGAAACTTGCCAAAAGGCATACCGGCCGCACGCAGATCATCTCTTTCAAAAATTCTTATCACGGCAGCACCCAAGGTGCATTGAGTGTAATGGGCAGCGAGTACTGGCAGCAGGCATATCGTCCGCTGTTGCCCGATGTACTGCAATTGCGTTATAACAATTTCGATGACCTGGAAAATATTACGCAACGCACTGCCTGCGTAATTGCCGAGACCATACAGGCAGAAGCAGGTGTAAAGCCGCCGCTGAATGGCTGGCTGAAATTTTTAAGAGAGCGTTGCACACAAACAGGCACATTGCTGATCCTTGATGAAATTCAATGCGGCTTTGGCCGCAACGGTAGCCTATGGGCCTTTGAACAGTTTGATGTAGTACCTGATATTTTATTACTTGGTAAAGCACTTGGTGGTGGTATGCCGCTCGGTGCTTTTATTGCAGATAAAAAAATAATGGATAGCCTTACCTACAATCCAGTGCTGGGGCACATCAATACTTTTGGCGGACACCCGGTAAGCTGCGCAGCAGGATTGGCAGCATTCAATGTATTGCTGGATGAAAACATTATTGCTGCTGTAAAACAAAAAGAACAATTGTTCAGGGAAAACCTGCGGCACCCTGCAATAAAAAACATCAGCAGCGCAGGTTTAATGATGGCGGTGGAATTTGAGGATTTTGATACCAATAAAAAAATAATTGATACCTGTATTGAAAACGGTGTGTTTACCGACTGGTTTTTATTTGCAGCCAATGCATTAAGAATTGTACCTCCGCTCAACATCACTGATGAAGAAATAAAAAATGCATGTGACATTATTCTCCGATCCATTACAACTGTCAATAAGCCCGATGCAAAAATTTAAAAAAATTGCCCTAAGAATATTTATAACACTGGTGATACTCTACCTGCTTTTACTGATCCCTTCTTCCGGTGAGCATTCGATCATTACGGCCAACCAACCGACATTTACATGGAACAAAGACAGCTTATGGTTGCAACTGGAAAGAAAATTTGTTGAAGCCCGCAGCATGCCAAAGGAAAAATTAGATTCAACCATTTTACAACTCAAAAATGAAGCGTATGAACAATACAGCCTGATCAGCGGGCGTATACTTTCTCCCAATGATGAGCCCCTTACAACCATACAGGACCAGTTCTTTCAATTGGCGCCGTTGGTTGCAGCAGCGCCATCCAACATAACATGGTACGCTTCCTATTATGACAGTATCCGCAATTATATAAAATCTACTTCATTCACCTGGGATACAAACGAACTGCCGGTCAGGAATAAAATATATGAAATGCTGTATGGCATACGTGCTGCTATTGAAGAAGTAATATTGCAGGCTGATTCTAATTTTTTACCTGCAGCAAGATTGGTGAATGATGAATATGCTACCACACCAGCTGCCAGTATTTTAGGCATACCGGTACATAGCGGTGATATCCTGGTTTCCCGTGGCGGCGCAGAAGTTTCCGCATTGATCTCAAGAGGCAATGACTACCCGGGCAACTTTTCGCATATTGCTTTTTTATACGTAGATGAAAAAACGAAGAAGCCCTGGCTCATAGAATCGCATATTGAAAAAGGTGTTGCAATTGCCGATGTAGAGCAATACATAAAAGATAAAAAGCTACGCTTTATGGTGATGCGCCCAAAAGCGGCGTTGTATGCCATGGGTAAAGATCCTATGCTGCCGCACAAAGCAGCCAAAGCCATGTACGAAGAAAGCCTGTCCCGCCATATACCTTATGATTTTAAAATGGACTTCAGCGATTCTTCTAAAATGTTTTGTTCGGAAGTGGCTTCTTATTCGTACAGGAAACAAGGCATTCAATTATGGCAACAATCGTCAACCATTTCATCGGCCGGTACTGTAAAATGGCTGGGCGATTTTGGCGTTGAAAATTTTGTGACCCAAATGCCTTCTGATCTTGAATATGATCCGCAGCTTTCTGTTGTAGCCGAATGGCGAGATCCGGAAACGCTTTTCAAAGATCATATCGACAATGCAGTGATGGATGCGATGCTGGAGCAGGCTAATAAAGGGCAAACGATCGGCTACGATCACTGGCAATTGCCATTCGTTCGTATTGTAAAAGCCTACTGCGTAATAAAGAATTGGTTTGGCAGTACAGGTATTATCCCGGAAGGAATGAACGCTACCACGGCTTTAAGGAACCAACGCTTTGTTGCCATGAACAAAGCCATCAATATCAAAGTGCAGCAAATGGCCACAGACTTCATCGCAAAAAATCATTATCGCCCGCCTTACTGGCAACTGGTAAGCTTTGCACAGGCAGCTGCCAACAGCCAATGATCTGTTAAACAAAAAAATAATTTGTTTGTGTAAAATGCATGCATTTACTTTGTATTTCAAAGTGCTTTTTTATGAACGAGCAACAACAGTCTCTCGAGGCCATCCACGATATTAAAAGGATGATGGAACGCAGCAGCCGCTTTATCAGCCTGAGCGGTTTAAGTGGTATCAGTGCGGGCATATGTGCATTGATCGGCAGCTGGCTGGCTCATCCTTATGTATTCGGCTACAGGAATTTATTCATTAATGAAGCTGCAGCCCTGCGATTGGCCGCTGAAAATGATTATCGTTTTTATTTCCAGGTATGGCTTTTCTGGATCGCCATCGGCACATTTGCTGCCGCTTTGATAAGTGCCTTCATTTTTACTTATGCCAAAAGTAAAAAACAAGGCATCCCTGTATGGAGCAATTCTTCCCGCCGGCTCATGATCAACGTTGCCATCCCTTTGGTAGTAGGCGGCATATTTCTTTTCTATCTCCTGCAATATGGCACTTTTGGATTGGTAGCTCCGGGCTGCCTCCTGTTTTATGGACTGGCACTTATCAATGCAAGTAAATACACACTGAACGAGATACGCTATTTGGGATATGGGCAAATCATTCTCGGCATTATTAACCTGAACTTTGTAGGATACGGCTTGTATTTTTGGGCCGTAGGTTTTGGTGTGCTGCATATCATTTACGGCATCTACATGTGGCAGAAATACGACAGGAAAGAAAGCTGAAACATGGTTTAATTGTTTGGAAAAATGGAAATGAAGTAATGGAGAATCCTATCAATAATCTCAATAAATTATTCGACAGCAGGGTGCGACTGGGTATCATGAGCGCCCTTATGGTGAATGATGAAATAAACTTTAATGAATTAAAAGAGCTGTTGCAGATAACGGACGGCAACCTGGCAAGCCACTTAAAGGCATTGGAAGAAAACAATATCATTAAAGTGGAAAAAGGATTTATAGGCCGGAAAACGAATACCACTTATAAAATAACCAAAGCAGGTGAAAAGGCATTTAAAGATCATATCAGCGCATTGGAAAAAATGATAAAAGCTACGAGGTAAATTTTTTTACACTTACACTTTGAATTTCAAAGTACTTTTAATGAAAAAAGAAATATCTACATTAACACTTTCAGCAGGCATCTGGGCAAGGATGGCCCTGATGGCGAGCATCAGCATCTTCATTGGCTTTTGCGTACTGGAAGAATGGCTACCCTTCTACTCGCTCTTTTTTATCTTTTTTGTTACTGCCATTTGTAGCTTACCGGCCTTATTCATTTTGCATTTCCTGCTTCGTACCATCAGGAATTATAATGTGCCGTTACCTAAAAAGATCAGGGCTGTATTAGTTGTCATTTTTGCTACTTGTGTGCTATATGGTGCAGTTTGCTCCTTGTTTTATCTCTTCCTTAATTCAATGTACGATCCTGAATACGCTGCTGTATATTTTTTCTTTGGTGCAACTACCCTGCTTTTCATTTTTGGCTTCATCAGCATCATGTTGCTATGGAGAAAATGCTGCTACTACCTGGATATAGATAGTAGCAACAACTATACAACTTCTGAATTTTTACATATTTCTACTACATACAAAAACACATCAAACATGGAACCCGCACATTTGCAGCCGCAACAACCTGCCGCATCAAACAGAACAATGATCAAAGGCTTTATTACCGGTGGTCTTATTTTATTAATGATGATCCCAACCTTGTTCATTACTTCCCTTATTAAAGAAAGAGAAGCACGCCAGAAAGAGATCGTAAGAGAAGTAAGCAGCAAATGGGCCAGTGACCAAACCTTATCAAGCCCGTTTTTAGTAGTGCCCTATTCTTATACTTACCAGGAAATTGATGGTAAAACAGGCACCGCAAAAACCAACCTGGTACTATTGGCAAATGATGTAACAGTGAATGGCACTATTATTCCCGAGCAAAGGCCACGCTCCATTTACAAAGTACTGTTGTACAGGTCAGACATCAGTTTTAAAGGTTCTTTTAAACTGAAACTGCCGGCAGACATTGATTCTGCAAAACTTGATTATGCCAATGCGAGGCTTTGTTTTTCCCTGAGTGATTTTAAAGGAATAGAAGAAGAGATCTATGTGAACCTTAACCAGGAAAAATTATTGCTGATGCCGGGGCTTCCTGTAAATGATTTTGGAAAAACAGGCTTATCAGCTCCTGTTAAGATCGATGCTGCTCAATTAAGCGCAGGCCTGAATTTTGACATGCAGGTAAAAATTAAAGGCAGCGAACAATTGCATTTTATTCCTATGAGTGCTACCAGTAAATTCAGCCTGCAATCCACCTGGCCAAGCCCTTCTTTCGATGGCGAAATGCTGCCTAATGAAAGAACTGTTTCAGCAAAAGGTTTTTCATCTAAGTGGAGCTTTAACCAGGCCAACCTCCCGTTTGCAACTGTTATAAAAGAGAATACAGTAGCTGATAAAAAAATAGATTTCGGGGTAAGTCTTGTGCAGCCTGCCGACCAGTATGGTAAAACAATGCGTAGTGTGAAGTACGCTATTCTCTTTATTGGTTTAACCTTCGCATTTTTCTTCATTATAGAGTTAATGCAGAAAAAACCTTTTCACCCTGTTCAATATGTACTGGTTGGTATTGCATTGGTCATTTTCTATACACTATTGTTGTCCATCAGCGAATACATTGCTTTTGATCATGCGTATCTTATCGCTGCACTTGCTACTATTTTACTCATCAGCCTTTATGCCAAGGGACATTTTAACAGCTGGAAAACTGCCGGTATTTTCTTTGCGCTGTTGAGCTTACTGTATGGTTTTATTTTCGTGCTGATACGATTGGAAGACACTGCATTGCTGGTAGGAAGCATTGGTTTATTCCTTGTGCTTGCCCTTGTAATGTTTGCCAGCAGGAGAATAAACTGGTACGGCAACAATACTACTCACTCCAATCAAACAGAACAACATGTATAAACTGATCATTAAAATACGTTCGGGTATTCTCGTATGGCTCACACACAGCCTTGCCTTGCCTATTCTTAAGCTTATACGTAAGCCCGAACGGTTTCCGTACGCTCTTGCCCAACTGAACAATTTTCCTTTGGGAACCATTGGAAAAGAACTCGCAGACTTTTTGGATAGTAAAGACCTGCAGTTATTGCCGTACTATGCCCGCCACGACATGAAGCACATATTGCTGGAGTATGACACTACAGACGAGGGTGAAGGTTGCCTGCAATGCTTCATGTTGGGCAACGGGCATATATCTTTCCCGGTAGTGGCAACGGTTTTGTATTGTTTTGCTACCATGCCGGAATATTGGCATCATTTTACTGCAGCATATAAGAGAGGCAGGCGCTCAGGCAATATCAGCGGCCTGAACTGGTTTGCCATTCTTAATACCCCAACAGGCGAGCTGAAGCAGCTTGTTGCAAAAAAAATAAAACCATGAAATTGTTCCTGAGATCATTTGTTTACGCAGCAGAAGGCATTAAGTATTGTTTTACCAAAGACAGGAATGTGATCATTCATTGCTGTGCTGCCATTGCAACTATTGTTGCAGGATTTGTTTTTGGTATCAGCCCTACAGAATGGATGATCATTTGCCTGAACATAGGCATTGTGATCGGTTTCGAGATGCTGAACACTTCCATTGAAAAAATATGCAACCTGGTGCATCCGCAGCATCACCCGTTTGTAAAGATCATTAAAGATGTTGCAGCCGGAGCTGTATTGATCGCAGCAATTGTTGCAGCAGTATGCGGAGCGATTATTTTTCTTCCTAAAATATTTTAAAAGTATAATTATGAAACCACTCTCTTCTTTTGGCAAGCTGCTAACGGCTTTCCTTGTATTTATTGGTATGCTGATCGTATTCCGGATCGTTTATTCGGGAAACCCGAGGTATTTTTTCCTGGGCTGGAATATTTTCCTGGCATGGATCCCGTATGTACTAAGCATCCAATTTTTTCATTACAGGAAAAAGGAAAAATGGAAGCAATTGTTTCTCTTCGGAAGCTGGCTGCTGTTCTTTCCTAATGCATTGTACATTGTAACAGACCTTGTGCACCTGCGGGATGAAACCAATATGCCCTGGTGGTTTGATGCCATGTTGTTGTTTGCAGCAGCATTTGCAGGTCTGTTAATGGCATTTGTATCCCTGAGAAATACAGAAAGGTATTTTGCTACGATCTTCAGCAGGAAGAACGTACAGTTACTGATCTTCTCTTTGCTTTTCCTCGGATCATTCGGCGTTTACCTGGGCAGGTTCGAACGCTGGAACAGCTGGAACATTGTAAATGATCCTTTGGAGCTGGCGCTCAATATTCTTACCTGCATTATAAATCCTGTTGAAAACGTAAAGGTCTGGGCCATCACCGTTTTGTTTACCGGTGTGTACTCATTGTTGTATTACTCGGTTCGCATTTTGCCGAAGGCCTTTGCTGAAAATAACAATACCGGGAATTAACCCGGTATTGTTTTATAGTAAGGAGAACATGGTAATTAAAAATCGAGGCCGAGAGAAAGATACATTACCGGCTTGCCTTTAAAGAAGCCGCTCATTGGCCAACCCACATCGTACTTAACAAAATAGCCGAATAAAGTGCTTCTTGCACCAAAGCCATACCCACCGGCAAAAGGACCGAGACCACCGGCTTTTACTTTCACAGTAGTAGTACCATCGCTGTAAGAAATAGTAGGCCTTTTCAAACCATCATAAGCACCGTTCCATGCAGTACCAAGATCAACAAATTGTGTGATCATGAAATTGCGCAGGAAAGCATTGTTCACAGTTTTATCAAAGAAGGTAGAAACGATCGGTAACCTGAATTCACTGTTGATCACAATAGCATTGTTACCATTGGCTGCATTTTGAATATAGCCACGCATGTTGTTGGCAAGGCTTTGGAATGCATAGGCCTGGTCTGCATCAGGCGGGTTGCCTGTATTGAAGTAACGGTCTTTTACATTGCCGTTGTTATCTACTTTCTGGTTGTTACCAAACATCAGCCAGCCGTCCATACCACCGAGGTAGTAAATGAATTTCTGGTTGCCCCAGCTAAAGTCAGCAGCTGCACGACCTGCCCATATAAAGTTGCGGTAGATAGGATAATAATAACGTGCGTCTATACCAAAATTGAATGTATTAGGCCCGTCAGAAAACTTAACACCGCTTACCTGCCTGTTCCAGTCAACAGTAGCTTTGTAACGCAAGCCGTTCCAGATATTCTGTGTTGGGTTCAATGTATTGTCGTACACATATTCCAGCTTGTTAACAGAATACAATGTCCTGCTGTTTTCCAGTATCACACTCGGTGGATTACCATCTTCGCTTGATACTACCAGGTTCTCGGAACGAATACCTGTAGAGAATCTAACACTTTTTGTTTCATCAAAAGGATAGGCAATATTGGCCTGGTATAAATTGGTAAACATTTTCCCGAATGAATTGATATCCCTGAAGAAGATATCAGACTGTGCGTTGCGATAGTAAGTAAAGCCCCAGTCGATGCGCCTCCTTAAATTCTGGAAGCTCGCCAGCCATTCGTTGTCTTTGAGATTGGTACCAATTTTAAATGCACCGGTGATACGGATGTCTTCCATCAGGTCGGAAGTACCCAGTCTTATCAAACCATTCAAAGGCGTGCTGCTGTTGAGCATGATCGGCCCTTCTCCGCCTGCATATACCTGGTATTTATTGATGAGCACTGAGTTGTTGAGGTTCACACCGCCAAAATCTGCGCTGAATTTTTTAGGTTTGTAGGGGTACAATTTAGCATTCGCCAATACATTGGTGGAGCCTGCTGCCGGAAGAATCGTTCCTATGGGAACAACATTGCTGCTGTCTGTACCAAATTCATTCTGGAAGATATCGCCATCATTTTTCAGCGTATCCTTTTTTGGAGATACACCTGCTGCCGGATCAACTTTTGTAAGCGCACTTTCCCTCATTAATTTTTTAGCATACTCCGTAGGCTGTGCGGTAACATTGCGCCTGTTGAGCACATACTCATCTATCTTGAGTTTGTACAATACTTTATCATCGCTCTGGCGGGTTACTTCACTTACCTGGTTGTTATCACCTGCGATCCTTGTTTCAGAAACGCTGCTTTGGTAGTTGGTGAGCGGGAAGCTGTAGGCCGAATCTTCTGAAACAGATACTACTGCAATAGAATCCACGTCAGTTTTTTTATACACTCTTAAAGCGCTATCGACATCTTTGGGAGAAGGGTTGCGAAGGATATCATCTCCTATCAGCACCAGTGTATCCAGGCCGGCTTTGCTGGTGGTAAAGAAACCTGCATACCTGTTGCCGATACCATTTTCATCACTTATGAATGTAAAGTGATTGGAATTGTACTGCATGGGAAAACGGGCATTACCATATTTTAAATTGGTGAGCTGGGTGATCTGGTTCAGCTCAGGTTTATCGCCATAATCTGTGATCATAAAAATATTGAAACGGTTGTTGCTTGGCAAAACGGTATCGCCGGATTTTGCGTGAGCGCTTGGCCTGTTACTACTGAAGATGATACCGGTTTTACCAGGGAATGCTACAAAGCTTGCATCCATGTTATCATACACATCATTGGTGATTGCTTTGAATTTTTCTGTTTCAATATTGTAGGTGTAAATATCGGTGTGGCCATTCTTTACAGCTGATACCAGCAATGTTTTGCTGTCCAGCATGTATTTCATGTCTTGTATCTGGTCAACCTGGTCGCTTAAAATAACTTTGTTGTATTTGATCCTTGTTACAAGATCGTACACAAAAAAGTTCAGCTTGCCCTCCTTTACATAGCTTACAGCAATGCGGGTTCCTTTGGGATCCCAGGTCATTTGCGGGTAAGTTGGGTTTACTGCATTTTCATAATTGCGAACGCCGAATTTCAGCAAGGTCTTGTATTCAAAGTCTTCGCTTAGTATCACTCTTGTAATGCCTTTTTTCCATTGCGTTACCACAAAGGAATTGTTGCGCTTGTTGGGATTTACATTAAAGCGGTAATAATTCAACCGCTTGCTGATGGTGAATCCTTCTACATAATTTCCTTTGGGATATGACTTACGCTTGGCGATGTCTTTATAATATTTATCGGAGTTATATTCCATGAACTCCGCCAGCAATGCATTGAATTTTAACTTGGTAACCTGTTGGCTCGCTTTGTTCAGGTTCTTGTACTGCCTTGCCAGGTAAAAGAAGTAGGTCACATTTTCCTTCTTGTATTTCTCTTCAATAAAATACCAGAACGCATGACCGGCGAGCAACGGACGATGGAAGGAAAGGGTGGAAAATTTATTGTAATTGCCGCTTAGTATTTCGCTTTTCAGGTCATCATCCAGCTCTGCGCTCCAGTTCTCTCCAATATAGGCCATATAGCCATCGGTGAGCCATACAGGCAGGTCGAGCAATGTCTGGTTACCAGCAACTTCGCCGATATCTTCTCCAAACAATAAATTTTGTGTTATGATCTGCGCTATGCCCTGGCGTATCTGCCTTTTGAGATTGGCGTGGTTACCATCAAAATAAACCGGCACTTTGTTGTTCACAAATTTGGTAAGGCCACCCGTTTGCAAAATATCCGTTTCCAGCCCGATATTGGTTTGCTGCATATCGGAGAACTGGTTGTAAACAATGATATTGGCCCTGCGCTGCAGGCTGTATTCCGTTGCCGCTTCTATTTGCGGAAGTTCCTGTTCCGCTGCCTGTAGAACGTATTTTGCCAGCTCCTGCCCATTATCATAAAAATATACATTGAAATTTTTGCTTTGATAATACTGCCATTTGAATTTGCTGAACTGCACCCTGTTCCTGCCGAATAGAACGGAGTTAACCTGCGCAGTAGCTATAATGGATGGCAAAAGGAAGAGAAAGGATATTAAAATTATTCTACTGAACTTTGACATACGGTGTTATTAATTGAATACTAAAATTACTTTATTCGGTTTAATCATTAAAATCTTTTAAATCAACGAAATGATAACGGTAAAATCCTTCGAATTTAGTCCTATACAGGAAAATACGTACGTACTTTACAATGAGTTTAACAACGCAATTATCATTGATCCGGGTTGCTATTTTGATGATGAAAAAGAAACATTGGCCGGCTTTATTGATAAGATGGGACTAACACCCAAAATGCTGCTTAATACCCATTGTCATTTGGACCATGTATTTGGAAATAAGTTTGTTGCAGATAAATATGGCTTAACCTTACGCATACACGAAGGAGAAAAAATGGTGCTGGAATTTGCGCCTGCCAGCGGGCTGATGTATAACCTGCCTTTTGATAATTATACCGGGGAAATAGACTTTATTAAAGAAGGGGAAACTATCAGCCTTGATGATGACAACTTTGAAGTACTGCTTACACCGGGGCACAGCCCTGCCAGCCTGAGCTTTTACAATAAAAAAGATGGGTTTGTGATCAGCGGGGATGTATTGTTCAAACAAAGTATTGGCCGCACCGACCTGCCGGGCGGGGATTATGATACGTTGATAGAGAGCATCCGTACTCATTTGCTGGTGCTGCCGGAAGATACCAAAGTGTACAGCGGGCATGGGCCGGTTACGAGTATTGGGGCGGAGAAGCGGAATAACCCGTTTTTGACTTAATAACCGCTAAGACGCTGGAAGGGTCGGCACCACAGGTCAGACCCGGTTACATTCTAAAAATGCATAGATACTTCCCTCATATACAAGTTATCTATTCCCGATAGTTCGTATGCCAATCTTTGATTACACATCGTACTATCTCTTAATTCAAGATAATCTTTCAAAGAAGAAAATTCCCAATCCTTCGACATTTTTACCAAATTAGCAGAGGATGGATTATTGTGTATGTAATTAAAACAAGAAAGGCTGGCATCATTTTGATCAGATTCAGCCAGATCTTTTGCTTTTGTTTTCTGCCTGAACAATGAACCAGAGCGGTTATTCGCCTTATTAAAATCCTGGGCATATTCGCTTAGCAACAACCTGAATCCATTAGAAAGCTGGTTAGAGTCAATATTGCCTAACCGATACGGCTCAGCTGATCTTTCTGTCGCCATAACCAAAAAATGAAAATGATTTGGCATTAAACAATAAGCCATTATTTCGCATTCCGGCGATATCAATGCCTCTACTTTTTTTAGAAAAAGCAGGTAGTCTTTCGAAGTTTTGAAAATGGTTTCCTGGTTATTACCTTGATTGTACACATGGTAAATGTGATTGGGCAAGAATTTCATATGGGGGCAGATTAAAACTAAATCTACAAAAAAGACGGGGTCTGACCTGCGGTACCGACCCTACTTCTTCTCCTGGCAAAGTTCTACCAAAACCCCATTCGTCCCCTTGGGATGCAGGAAACAAACCAGCTTATTATCTGCCCCGGCTTTGGGTTGCTCATTCAGCAGGATAAAACCTTCGGAACGGAGCCGCTCCATTTCGGCATGTATATCTGCTACTTCAAAAGCAATATGGTGAATACCTTCTCCTTTTTTGTCGATGAACTTGGCGATCACCCCATCCGGGCTGCTGCTTTCCAGCAATTCGATCTTTGTTTCTCCCTGCCTGAAAAAAGCTGTATTTACGTTCTCGGAAGCTACTTCTTCCGTCTTGTAGCAGTCCGTATTCAGCAGTTTTTCAAATAAGGGAATGGCATTGGTAAAATCCTTTACAGCGATGCCTATATGTTCAACTTTCAGCATATTTTAATTTTTAACAGGCTTTTGTTTACGATTTGCGTAAAATGGCAAATACAGTTACAGCT
>CAYOLS010000034.1:0-21404 GCA_964404845.1 uncultured Ferruginibacter sp.
AATACAACAATATGAAACAGCTACTTGCTTTGTTATTATTCCTGTTTGCTGTTACCGGCACCAATGCACAAACTGCCGACAGTACACAAATCGTAGAAGCATCCTGCGGTCAATGCAAATTCGGCATGAAGGACAAACCGGGCTGCGACCTTGCAGTTCGTATCAAGGGCGTTCCCTATTTTGTAACAGGTACCAGCATTGACAAGCATGGCGATGCACATGCAGAAGATGGTTTTTGCAATGCCATCCGCAAAGCAAAAGTGAGCGGCAAAGTAGATGGCAAAAATTTTGTTGCTACCAGCTTTACGTTGTTGCCGGAAGAAAAAGCCAAACCATAGTTTCATGCAAGCCTCCTCTTTTTCTATACGCTGCGCCGATGGCCATACGATGCCTGTGTATGGCTGGCTGCCAGACAATGATCCGAAAGCCATCCTTCATATTTGCCATGGTATGGCGGAGTACGGGGAAAGATACAGTGAGATAGCTGCCTACTTTGTAAAAGAAGGCATAGCGGTATATGTGCATGATCAGCGGGGCCACGGCAAAGCTGTTGCATCTGTTGCCGAACAAGGCATTACAGGCCCCAATTGGTTTAAACTGCAGGTAGAAGACATTGATCTTTGCGTGCGACAGCACAGGACAAAACATCCGGGCAAAAAAATATTCTTGCTGGGCCATAGCATGGGTTCATTTTTGGCGCAGCGTTATTTTCAATTGCATGGTAAAAATATTGACGGGCTCATTCTTTCCGCATCCAATGGCAAACAGGATCCTTTGATGGGCATAGGTATTGGTGTTGCGTGGCTGCAGATGAAATTATTCGGCAGCAGGTATAAAAGTCATTTGATCGATACTTTATCGTTTGGGCAATTCAATAAAAAATTCAAACCCAATCGTACTGTTGCGGATTGGCTGAGCAAAGACAATGCGCAGGTTGACAAATACGTGGCGGACAAACAATGCGGCTTTGTCTGCACCGCTTCTTTCTACTATTATTTCTTTAAAGGGATTAAAGATGCTTTCAGCAGGGAGCAGATTAAAAACATTCCAACCAATATTCCTGTATATGCATTTTCGGGAGATAAAGACCCTGTAGGCCTTGAAGGCAAAGGTTTTCTTACATTGATTGAAAACTGGAAAACTGCTGGTGTAAAGGATATCAGCTACAATTTATACAAAGATGGCAGGCATGAAATGATGAACGAGCTGAACAGGGAGGAAGTGATCGGGAATGTGATCAGCTTTATTGTTTCACATTTAAACTCATAGCTTTTACACGCTTTAGTACTTTTTTGAGCGCCCTGTTATAATCTTCTTCAAAAGTATCTTTTTCACCCGCTGCAACAGGACCGCCGCCATAAACTACCATATCAAAATCAATAACGGTATCCGCATTTATCTTGTAAAAATTAGTCCAGTATTGCCCTGAAACGACACTGTTATCTATAAGGTCATATTGAGGTAGATAGTTTGGATTTTTGATGATTTCAAAATTCCTGATCCGTTTTATTTTATCGTTTAATGTATCAACAGCGTACAAATAATACGTCCAGTTGCTCCTGAAATCCTTGTTGTTATTGATCATTAATTCAGGTAGACTGTCTCCCATAAACTGCCCATAATCAAAAAACAATTGTTCGCAGGCAATGGAATCCGTAAACAATTCTACATACTTTCCATTTACCAGCTTTTGAAAGCTCAATACAGTATTCGGAATAAATTCATAAGTACTGTCATTGATCTCCATTTGTTCTGAAAACTTATTTAAAACGAATTTGTAATGCTTGTCCAGGTAAATGCTGTCAGGTATTAATTCATCTTTTTCTCCGCTATAACCAGAGTCGGGAGTTACCTGCTTTTGTTCGTTTACTATTTTATTATTCTTAGCATCTTCTCTGCAACCAAAGAAACCAATAGCCAAACAAAGTATAATTGTAAACTGTTTGTAAAGTTGCATACCTGTTGATTAAAGCGATACTGCGGAAGTGTGCGACGCCTGTGAAGCTTAATAGTTATCCGGAAGTTCAGTACATACAGTAATAATTGCGCAGCAATTAATCAAAAGCGCTTTTCATTTTTTTATTGAACTCCACAAAGGTTTCATCGCCTTTCTTCTCCACAAAATATCTCAAAGGCGCTTCTATTTCTTTGGGCTTCATGTAGCCCGCCAAAGGCGCAGGCCTTGCACCGATGTTTTCGAGGAAGATAGTATTGGGATAAGAGCGGTCGCCAAAGCTCAGGAACAGGGCAAGATCATTGGTCTTTGCTGCTTTGTTAAAGCCATATTTCAGTTTATTAAACAGTACGCTGTCGGTGCTCTCTGCATTGTACTTTACTGCATAATAATGCTGGTTGATATAAGCCGCCACTTTTGCATTGCTGTAGGTTGTGCGGTCCATTTCTTTGCACCAGCCGCACCAGTTGGTGTATAAATCAACAATAATTGGTTTGGGATGCTGTGCATAGGCTTTTTCCAGCTCAGCAAAGCTTATCCAGTTCACTTTCTCTTTAGGAGCGTTGCTGAATGAATGCAATGCTGCGATCGCTGCGCAAATGAATAAAAAACCTGCAAACCTTTTCATGAGTGAATTGTTTATAACTTCGGTATGTAAAACGGAAAATTAATGCAAAAAATTGTGGTAGCCATTACAGGGGCAAGCGGTTCCATCTATGCCAGGCAATTATTAACAAAACTCTTGCAGGCAAAGGAGCAGGTGAGCGAATTGTCGCTGGTGATGACGGACAATGCAAAACAGGTCTGGCAAACCGAACTGGGCGATGAAAGCTACAAGGACCTTGGTATACAGACTTTTGCCAAAAACGACTTTATGGCGCCCTTTGCTTCCGGCTCTGCGCAATACAATACCATGATCATTATTCCCTGTAGCATGGGAACATTGGGGCGTATTGCCAATGGCATTTCCGATGACCTTATAACAAGGGCATCTGATGTAATGCTTAAAGAAAGAAGAAGGCTGATCTGCGTGGCAAGGGAAACGCCTTACAACCTGGTTCACATTAAAAATATGGAAGCCATTACACTGGCCGGCGGCATCATCTGCCCTGCTACTCCATCGTTTTACAGCAGGCCGCAGACAATAGAGGAAGTAGCGGCAACGGTGGTGGACAGGGTTATTGATCTGGCGGGAATCAATAATAACAGTTACAGGTGGGGAACTACCCCCTGCCCTTCTGAAGGGGAGATTGAAAAGTAAAATTGTTATAGACAATAAAAAAACCGAAGCATACACTTCGGTTTTTAATATTCTATAAAGCAACTCACGCTTCGCAAGTCCCTTTAGGGGTTTGAGATAGTTATCGCAGATCAACCACTTCCACTCCGGGATATTTCTTTGCATCAAATACAAACATTGCATCTGCTACTGCACCGTTGGCTGCCAGGGAAGTGGTACTGTAAGTGTACCTGTTACCTGTCTTTTCAAATATTTTAGTACTGTTGATAGCATTGTTATCTACATACAGCAATACTTTATGGAAAGGCTTTGTTTTATCCGTTGGTGTCAGCTCCACTTCTTTCAAAGTTTTGGCACCTACTTTCACAGGACCATTGAGCTTGTATAAAAAATCTCTTTCGTAAAAATTGGTGAAGAGCTTCTGCGGTGTAAGAGAATTGGCAGAAGGATCCAGCTTGGTGATCGTTACTTCATTGGCTGCTTTATCGTATGTCCATACATTGCTGCCGTCGCTGAAAATTTCCTGGCCGGTTACACTGATACGGTATTTAATACCTTTCATGTACACGGTACCGGTTTTTACGCCCAGGCTTTTACCTGCTGCATTTTCAATTTTAAGGGAAAATTTTGCCGTAACTGTTTTGTAGGTCTTGAATTTTGCGCTCACTGCGTCCAGCACTTTCTTGCCTTCAGGGTCGCTTTTTCCCAGTCCAGACTGTGCCGTTACCGTTAAAAAGCTGGTCATGATCAAAAATGAACCGATTAAAAGTTTCTTCATGTAATGTTTTTTTATAGGCTTATTCAAATAGCCTGCCATTAAGGCGGGCAAAGATAAGCAATAGACGCTTCTTAACGCCAATGGTTTAAAGCAATCATCTAACAAACTGTTAATCTACCGGCTAAGTAGAAATAAATGCACAATATCCCCGTTCCAAATAAAAAGAATAGCTATTTTGCAATCCTTCAACTTCAACTCATCTATTGATCGTTACTGCCGGCTTGCATGGCTTTGCCCATGCACGACAGTTAACAATGTTTTACCAGTTTTTATCAATTACAAAACAGCATTACCGGTATTAATTTTTACCTAAACAATCAATAGTATAACCATGAGCCAAAAGAATATCCCGCTTTCCCAGAGAGAGCATTATGAACCATCTCAATTCACCGAATTTTTGTGGTGGCTTTCCACTGCCGAAAAAGAAATATTAATTGACTCTGTAGTTGACAGGAACCGGTACCGTATCATTGGTATGAGTGTGCTGGCCACCTGGATATTTGCCTGCTTTGCCTGGACATATTTTTTTAGCACCATTGTTTCTTCTATCGTAATGGCGGTGGCACTTGGACTGTTCATGGGTTTTATTATCTTAACCATCGACAGGGCACTGATCAAAGGCATTACCAAGTTCAATAAGAGAAAATTCACGCCCCTGCTCTTTCGTGGATTGCTGGCGCTCACCATCGGTACATTTATGGCGCAGCCTGCGAAGCTTAATAGTTATCCGGAAGTTCAGTACATACAGTAATAATTGCGCAGCAATTAATCAAAAGCGCTTTTCATTTTTTTATTGAACTCCACAAAGGTTTCATCGCCTTTCTTCTCCACAAAATATCTCAAAGGCGCTTCTATTTCTTTGGGCTTCATGTAGCCCGCCAAAGGCGCAGGCCTTGCACCGATGTTTTCGAGGAAGATAGTATTGGGATAAGAGCGGTCGCCAAAGCTCAGGAACAGGGCAAGATCATTGGTCTTTGCTGCTTTGTTAAAGCCATATTTCAGTTTATTAAACAGTACGCTGTCGGTGCTCTCTGCATTGTACTTTACTGCATAATAATGCTGGTTGATATAAGCCGCCACTTTTGCATTGCTGTAGGTTGTGCGGTCCATTTCTTTGCACCAGCCGCACCAGTTGGTGTATAAATCAACAATAATTGGTTTGGGATGCTGTGCATAGGCTTTTTCCAGCTCAGCAAAGCTTATCCAGTTCACTTTCTCTTTAGGAGCGTTGCTGAATGAATGCAATGCTGCGATCGCTGCGCAAATGAATAAAAAACCTGCAAACCTTTTCATGAGTGAATTGTTTATAACTTCGGTATGTAAAACGGAAAATTAATGCAAAAAATTGTGGTAGCCATTACAGGGGCAAGCGGTTCCATCTATGCCAGGCAATTATTAACAAAACTCTTGCAGGCAAAGGAGCAGGTGAGCGAATTGTCGCTGGTGATGACGGACAATGCAAAACAGGTCTGGCAAACCGAACTGGGCGATGAAAGCTACAAGGACCTTGGTATACAGACTTTTGCCAAAAACGACTTTATGGCGCCCTTTGCTTCCGGCTCTGCGCAATACAATACCATGATCATTATTCCCTGTAGCATGGGAACATTGGGGCGTATTGCCAATGGCATTTCCGATGACCTTATAACAAGGGCATCTGATGTAATGCTTAAAGAAAGAAGAAGGCTGATCTGCGTGGCAAGGGAAACGCCTTACAACCTGGTTCACATTAAAAATATGGAAGCCATTACACTGGCCGGCGGCATCATCTGCCCTGCTACTCCATCGTTTTACAGCAGGCCGCAGACAATAGAGGAAGTAGCGGCAACGGTGGTGGACAGGGTTATTGATCTGGCGGGAATCAATAATAACAGTTACAGGTGGGGAACTACCCCCTGCCCTTCTGAAGGGGAGATTGAAAAGTAAAATTGTTATAGACAATAAAAAAACCGAAGCATACACTTCGGTTTTTAATATTCTATAAAGCAACTCACGCTTCGCAAGTCCCTTTAGGGGTTTGAGATAGTTATCGCAGATCAACCACTTCCACTCCGGGATATTTCTTTGCATCAAATACAAACATTGCATCTGCTACTGCACCGTTGGCTGCCAGGGAAGTGGTACTGTAAGTGTACCTGTTACCTGTCTTTTCAAATATTTTAGTACTGTTGATAGCATTGTTATCTACATACAGCAATACTTTATGGAAAGGCTTTGTTTTATCCGTTGGTGTCAGCTCCACTTCTTTCAAAGTTTTGGCACCTACTTTCACAGGACCATTGAGCTTGTATAAAAAATCTCTTTCGTAAAAATTGGTGAAGAGCTTCTGCGGTGTAAGAGAATTGGCAGAAGGATCCAGCTTGGTGATCGTTACTTCATTGGCTGCTTTATCGTATGTCCATACATTGCTGCCGTCGCTGAAAATTTCCTGGCCGGTTACACTGATACGGTATTTAATACCTTTCATGTACACGGTACCGGTTTTTACGCCCAGGCTTTTACCTGCTGCATTTTCAATTTTAAGGGAAAATTTTGCCGTAACTGTTTTGTAGGTCTTGAATTTTGCGCTCACTGCGTCCAGCACTTTCTTGCCTTCAGGGTCGCTTTTTCCCAGTCCAGACTGTGCCGTTACCGTTAAAAAGCTGGTCATGATCAAAAATGAACCGATTAAAAGTTTCTTCATGTAATGTTTTTTTATAGGCTTATTCAAATAGCCTGCCATTAAGGCGGGCAAAGATAAGCAATAGACGCTTCTTAACGCCAATGGTTTAAAGCAATCATCTAACAAACTGTTAATCTACCGGCTAAGTAGAAATAAATGCACAATATCCCCGTTCCAAATAAAAAGAATAGCTATTTTGCAATCCTTCAACTTCAACTCATCTATTGATCGTTACTGCCGGCTTGCATGGCTTTGCCCATGCACGACAGTTAACAATGTTTTACCAGTTTTTATCAATTACAAAACAGCATTACCGGTATTAATTTTTACCTAAACAATCAATAGTATAACCATGAGCCAAAAGAATATCCCGCTTTCCCAGAGAGAGCATTATGAACCATCTCAATTCACCGAATTTTTGTGGTGGCTTTCCACTGCCGAAAAAGAAATATTAATTGACTCTGTAGTTGACAGGAACCGGTACCGTATCATTGGTATGAGTGTGCTGGCCACCTGGATATTTGCCTGCTTTGCCTGGACATATTTTTTTAGCACCATTGTTTCTTCTATCGTAATGGCGGTGGCACTTGGACTGTTCATGGGTTTTATTATCTTAACCATCGACAGGGCACTGATCAAAGGCATTACCAAGTTCAATAAGAGAAAATTCACGCCCCTGCTCTTTCGTGGATTGCTGGCGCTCACCATCGGTACATTTATGGCGCAGCCTGCGGTACTGTATATGTTCGACAAAGAGATCAGGCTGCAAACATCATTGGACAATGAAAAGAAAAAAATTGCCAAACGTGCAGAGCTGGATTCATTGTACAAAAATCAAAAAGCTGAATTAGCACTTACAAAAAGCAATATTCAAAAAGAACTCAACAGCAAATATGAGGCAGTGAACCAGGCCAGGAATAATTTTCTTGCGGAAACAGACGGCAGCGGCGGTACAGGAAAAGTAGGTATTAAAGATATTGCCATCGCCAAGCGGAACGAATATCAAAAGCTGGATACTGAATACCAGGCCATGCTGAAAACAGAGCAGCCAAACCTGGACAGCCTCGACAAAGTATTAGGCGAAATGGACACTAAAATAAAAGCAGAGGAAGCCACTTTTGCCACGCTCTTCAACGATGGGTTCCTAACCCGCATAGAAGCGTTGAACAACCTCATTAAAAACAATAGCGCACTACAGTTTCGATACTATCTTATCGTATTTATTTTAATGCTGATAGAATTGATGCCCGTGATCGCCAAAACCCTGCTTCCTTCGGGCAGCTACGATGAAAAAGTATTACTGCGGGAAGAAATGGAAATTGATATGGCCGGCAGCAATATCCGGAAAGAACAGCAGTTGAAAGAACTCTACAACCAAATGGCTTTTGATAATGATAAGGAAGCACTCACCGCCTTCTTTACACTCACCAGGGGTGACCGGGAAGAAAAGATGAAGGCCTTCAGTAAAAAATGGAAGGAAGAAAATCACCAGACATTTGATGGACTGTGGGAGAAGATGAAGAAGGAGATTTTTACGAAGCAGGAAAATTAAGCCCCCTGAAGGGGAGATTGGAAGGTAAAACTGCTTAAACAATAAAGAATCCCGAAGATGATCTTCGGGATTTTCATTACCTGTAATTATTTTACTCTTTGAAAGACCTTTAGGGGTTTGGGGGTGGTTTCCACAAACAATCCCCACCCTAAAAAACAACATTAAAATCCATTTTTAACCCAGCCCCAAAGCCTTATTTTTGCCGACTATGGCAAAAGCAGCTGGTGAAACCCCTTTAATGCAGCAACACAACGCTATCAAGGCGAAATATCCTGATGCGATCCTGCTGTTCCGTGTGGGTGATTTTTATGAAACTTTCGGGCAGGATGCCATCATTGCTTCGCAGGTATTGGGTATTACACTTACCAAACGGAACAATGGCAATGCCGCTTCTTCGGAGCTGGCCGGGTTTCCGCACCATGCTATGGATACTTACCTGCACAAACTCGTAAAAGCAGGTTATCGTGTAGCCATCTGCGACCAGCTGGAAGATCCCAAACAGGTAAAGGGAATTGTAAAGAGAGGCGTTACAGAACTGGTGACACCGGGCGTAGCTACCAGCGACAAAATGCTGGAGCATAACAGCAATAACTTTTTAGCAGCATTACATTTTACTGATACTAAGATCGGGCTTGCTTTTTTAGATATTTCCACCGGCGAATTTTTTATTGCTGAAGGTGATAAAGAGTATACCGACAAATTATTACAAAGCCTGCAACCTGCGGAAGTAATTTTCCAGCGCAACAAACAAAAATTATTCAAAGAATATTTCGGCAATAATTTTTTCACCTACACATTGGATGAATGGGTATTTGCAGATGTGTATGCTGAAGAAAGTTTACTGAAACATTTTGGCACACACAGCCTCAAAGGTTTTGGTGTGGAAGGAATGACGGAAGGCATCATTGCTTCCGGCGCCATACTGCATTACCTGAAAGATACAGAGCATCCTAACCTGCAGCATATTACTTCCTTGCAGCGCATCAATAAGGAAGATCATTTGTGGATGGACAGGTTTACCATCCGTAACCTGGAGCTGGTGGGTGAGAACAGTACTTTGTTCAAGACCATTAACAACACCGTTTCTCCCATGGGCGCACGCCTGATGAAACGTTGGATGCTGATGCCGCTTAATGACATCAAACAAATAAATGAAAGGCTGGATGCAGTGGAATGGCTGATAAAAGAAACAGACATCCGCAACAAGATCTGCCAGCATATTAAACAGGCTGGTGATGTGGAAAGACTGGCGAGCAAAGTGCCGCTCAAAAAGATCAACCCGAGAGAAGTATTGCAGGTAGCAAAAGGATTACAGCAAACAGAAGCCATCAAAGATATCTGCCTTGCTGCTGACAATGAGTATTTAAAACGATTGGGCAATTCATTGAACCCCTGTCCTCCTATTTTAGAAAGAATATTAAAAGAGATCAACGAGAATCCGCCTGCGGCAGTTAACAAAGGCGGATTGATAGCGCCAGGCATTCATGCAGAGTTGGATGAATTAAGGACCATCGCCAGCGGCGGGAAGAATTACCTCGTGGAACTGCAACAGAAAGAAGCAGCCAACACCGGCATTTCTTCTTTAAAGATCAGCTTTAATAATGTATTCGGTTACTACCTGGAAGTAACTAATCTCCACAAATCAAAAGTGCCGGATACCTGGATACGTAAGCAAACACTGGCGAATGCAGAGCGTTACATCACGCCCGAATTAAAAGTGTACGAAGAAAAAATTGTTGGGGCAGAAGATAAAATTTTACAGATAGAGCAGCAGCTTTTCCAGGAATTGCTGAATGAGTTACAGGAATACATTGCACCCATGCAGGTGAATGGTCATGTAATGGCGGTACTGGACAACCTCTGCTGTTTTGCCAACAATGCTTTGCATTTCAATTATAAAAAACCGGTATTGCACGATGGCGACGAACTGGCAATAACAGAAAGCCGCCACCCGGTAATTGAAAGAAATTTACCGGTGGGTGAGAGTTATATCAGCAATGATATTTTATTGAATTCAGCTACACAGCAACTCATCATTTTAACCGGGCCTAACATGAGTGGTAAAAGTGCCATACTCCGCCAGGCGGCACTCATTACGCTGATGGCACATATGGGCAGCTTTGTTCCGGCAGCTTCGGCAAAAATTCCTTTAACAGATAAGATATTCACCCGTGTAGGTGCATCGGATAACCTGAGCGGCGGCGAAAGTACTTTCATGGTGGAGATGAATGAAACTGCCAGCATCATCAATAACATCACGCCAAGGAGTTTGATATTGCTCGATGAGATCGGCAGGGGTACTTCCACCTACGATGGTATTTCCATTGCATGGAGCATTGCTGAATACATTCACCAGTCGCCGCACAAACCCAAAACACTCTTCGCTACACACTACCATGAGCTGAATGAACTGGAAGAGCGTTTTGACCGTATTAAGAACTACCATATCACCAATAAAGAAGTAGGGAACAAAGTGATCTTCCTGCGTAAGCTGGCACCGGGCGGCAGCACACACAGCTTTGGTATCCATGTGGCACGCATGGCGGGTATGCCTCCTGCGCTTATCAACCGGGCCAATGAAGTGCTGGCGCAACTGGAAGAAAAGCATGGAGACAAAGGCGACGATGTGAAGGAAAAATTGAAGAACGTATCCCTGCCCAAAATGCAGCTGAGCATTTTTGATGCCCATTCTGCCACTTTCGATGAAATAAGACAACTGCTGGAAAACACAGACATCAACAGGCTCACCCCCGTGGAAGCCCTGCTAAAGCTACAGGAAATAAAAAGTAAGCTGCAATAAACGGTTTGCCGAATCTTATGTAAGCAATACAACACTTATTAAAAGATACTGTCAGGCTGGGCTTGTCGAAGCTGGTGTTAATCATAAACAACCCGCCTTCGACAAGCCCAGCCTGACATTTCTATTATGTAAAATTCAACCTGGTACACAATTGTATGCAGCTAATGGTCTTTAATTAAGGTCTCTATATCTTTGTATGATCATGAACAAGCTAACTTTCCTGGTAATCCTTTCCTGTTTTTCTGTATTGAGTGCATTGGCACAACCCTGCTCCCTGCCTGGCATGACACCCGGTAGCGCCATTCCTGTTTGTGGCACCTTACCTTTCGGGCAACCGCAATTAGCCAATTGCACAGGACAAAACATTGCGATCAGGGGCTGCACCATCGCTGCTACATCCGACAGGGCGTTCTGGTACAAATTCACCTGCTTTCAATCCGGCACACTTGGTTTTTTGATCAGCGGGCTGAATAGTACGGATGATTACGACTGGTGTTTATTTGATATTACCGGCAGGAATCCAAATGAAGTTTTTACGAATAATTCTTTACAGGTCTCTTTGAATTTATATGGCTGGGAAAGCTCCGCAGCTCAATTCCCCAACTCTCCTACAGGTTGCAGGTCCAACGCTTCCGGCGATGTGCACTGCGAAGGTTCTGCTTCCGGCAACTCTCCTTTCAACCGTATGCCGAACATCACTATCGGAAGGGAGTATTTATTAATGATCAACAACTTTACCAATTCAACAGCAGGCTATACCATCAATTTTTCCGGTGGTACTGCAAGCATTACTGATCCTTTATTGCCCAGGTTAAGCCGTGCTTCATCCGCATGCGACACCAGGCAGATAAGAGTGAAGCTGAATAAAAAAATGAAATGTGCCAGCATTGCTGCAAACGGTTCTGATTTTTCCATCAACGCACCGGGTAATAGCATCGTTTCTGCTGTAGGCGTTGGTTGCGGCAGTGGTTTTGATATGGATTCTGTGATACTTACCATGGCCAATCCTATTCCGCCGGGTAATTATATCGTTACTTCTCAATTAGGCGGCGATAACAATACTTTGCTGGATTATTGCGACCGTGGCGTTCCCGTAGGTGATAATGTTCCGCTGGTGATCTTGCCCGTTGCACCAACGCCGATGGATAGCCTCACCAGGCCTGGCTGTGCCCCCAATACGCTTAACCTGGTCTTCTCAAAATCTATTCTTTGTAGTTCGATCGCAGCAAACGGGTCAGACTTCGTGGTAACAGGGCCTACGGCAGTAAGCGTTACAGGCGCTACCGGCGGAACCTGCGCAGGCGGCGGCACAGGCAATATTGTTGTGCAACTCGGCGGCCCTATCCAGGTGGGAGGCACTTATACCATCCGCCTGCAAAACGGCAGCGATGGCAATACTTTATTCGATGAATGTAATTTGCAGACACCTGCCGGTTCTTTCATCAACTTCACGATCGCAGATACCGTGAATGCTAATTTCACCTACAATATTGTATATGGTTGCGCACAAAATACCGTGCAGTACAATCATCCCGGCGGCAATGGCGTAAACAGCTGGCAGTGGAATTTTGATGGCATCCGCAACAGCACACAGCAAAACCCGTTAATTACTTATACAGATTTCAGGGAGAAGAATACCACGCTGATCGTTTCCAATGGCGTTTGTAAGGATACGGCAAACGTATCTTTATTGTTTGATAATTTATTGATCGCTGCATTTGAAGGACCTGAATTTGCCTGCCCGAACGAGAGCGCTACTTTTATAAACCAAAGCGAAGGAACCATCACAGGTTATGAATGGACATTTGGCAACGGCGCTACCAGCACTATCCGCAATCCATTACCTCAAACCTATCCTGTACCAACTGTTACAAGAGATGAGACCGTAAGGCTGATCATCCGCAACAGCTTTGGTTGTGCAGATACTGCTACCCGCAGTATTAAAGTGGTCAACAACTGTTATATAGCGGTACCGTCAGCATTTACACCAAACAATGATGGGCTGAATGATTACCTCTACCCGCTCAATGCCTATAAAGCTGTGGGCCTCACTTTCAGCGTATACAACCGTTTTGGCCAGCGCCTGTTCTTTACCCGCAACTGGCTGGATAAATGGGATGGCACTTTTAAAGGACAAGGTTGTGATCCGGGTACTTATGTGTGGGTATTACAATATACGCATGTAGATACCAGGCAGAAAGTAGAGCAAAAGGGGACGGTGATTTTGATAAGGTAGAGGCTATTACACGAATTTGAGCGAATTACACGAATTTTTAGAATGGTCTGACCGTCCCGGTCAGACCATTTTTTATAGCACGAATTTCAGACACTAATTACACGAATTATTTTTTAGTCTTTAGATACGCTGCTATGAATTTTGATAGTGTCTCAGTTTGAATTTCAAATATAAAAGAAATGTCAGCCTGAGCTTGTCGAAGGCGGGGTGTTATTCATGATCTGATACCGGCTTCCACAATCCCGATAACTATCGGGACTGACAGTAGTTTCAAATTGAGACACTACCTGAATTTTCAACTTTCAACTTCATAACTTTGCGCAAATTCTTAATTATGGAACACAAGCCGGTGTATTATGGTGAATATCTTCAGCTAGATAAAATAATTGAAGCACAGGAACCCGAAAGCTTTAAAGAAGGTAAAGCCCCCGCACATGATGAAATGCTCTTCATCATTATTCACCAGGCCTATGAATTATGGTTCAAGCAGATATTGTTTGAAGTAAATTCAGTGATCGATATCATGAGCAAAGAAAGAGTGAACGATAATTCACCTGAAATGCAAACTGTAGTACACAGGATGCAAAGGGTTTCTACCATTTTAAGAGTCATTGTTCAGCAGATAGACATCCTGGAAACCATGACTCCTATGGATTTTCTCGACTTCAGGGATATGCTGCGGCCCGCATCTGGTTTTCAAAGCTGGCAGTTCAAGATCATAGAAGCAAAGCTGGGATTAAAATACCAGCAGCGCCACGGGCAGGAATATTATATCTCCCAGCTGAATCAAAAAGAAATTGATATTATCAAATCTGCAGAAAATGGCAGGTCAGTAATTGAACTGGTGAACAGCTGGCTGGAAAGAATGCCATTTGCAGAAGATGTACTGTTCTGGCCCGAAGGTGAAACCTACTGGAACGCTTACGAAAAAGTGTTTACAGACAGTCTTGCTGAAGCAGAAAAAAATAACCTGGAGCTTTTCAAAAAATTATTTTTCAGCAATGAAGAAAACCCTGAACGCTCACTGAGTCCCAAAGCCTGCCGTTCAGCTTTATTCATCATGTTATACCGTGGCTATCCAATGATGGAAATGCCTTTCCAGTTATTGAACAGCTTATTGGAGATCGATAACCAGTTAGGTAACTGGCGTTACCGCCATATCAATATGGTGCGTCGCATGATCGGCACCCGTATCGGCACAGGAGGCAGCACCGGTGCAGGTTATTTACAAGGTGCGATGGAAAAACATTATATTTTTAAAGAGATATCGCAGCTTACGAGTTTTTTAATTGACAGAAGAAAATTGCCGCAGCTGCCGGAAAATGTTGCAGAGAAATTGGGATATCATTTTTAATATTTACAAAAAATTGGAAAGAGAAAGAAAAAAAAGAGCAGGCATCAACAATGCCTGCTCTTTTAAATTACACCATACAATCTGCACAGCGTACCGTTTTAATGCTGCCTCCCCCATCATTGCACCAGGGATTCAAGGCTACCACTGAAGGATAACATGCGCTTTGGCCCCAGCCATAGTCACAAACATAGCACCATACCTGTGGCGGGTCTCCACCAATTACTTTCATCATTTCATCACTACTTAATTTTTTCATAAACAAATAATTTAGGATGATGTGCATTGTGCACATTATTATTGATGACTAAATTTCCTGATTTCTTACAGAAGGTTAAGGTTGTATTTTACAACTGCAAATTGCAGAAAGAATACGCCCGCTCTTTTTTTCCTTCCTCTTTTATCCCCTTGCTTGTAAAATAAAAGCGGCCCTAAAACTGAGGCCGCTCTTCTATAATATAAATTCAATATTATTAAACCAGTTCTTTCAATTTCTCCACCACCGCATCAACCTCAGCCTTGGTATTGTGCTTACAAAAACTAAAGCGTACAGTTACCTGGTTCGGGTTATTGTTAATTGCTCTTATCACATGACTACCCTGGTCAGCACCGCTGGTACAGGCACTTCCGCCGCTTGCACAAATATTATTGATATCAAGATTAAACAAGATCATTTCCGATTTTTCCGTCTTTGGGAAGCTTGCACTTAATACAGTATATAAACTTCTGCCCAATACATCACCGTTGAAAGCCACGCCGGGTATATGTTTTTTGAGTTGCTCGTGCATGTAATATTTCAGCGTGCCGATATAGGCGCTGTCTTCTTCATAACCTGCAGTCGCCAGTTCCAGCGCTTTGGCAAAACCAACAATGCCATAAATATTTTCCGTACCGGCACGCATATTACGCTCCTGTGCGCCGCCATGTACAATAGGCTTTATCCTTACATTTTCATTGATATACAAAATACCTACACCTTTAGGCCCGTGAAATTTATGAGCAGCACCGGTAATAAAATGCACCGGCGTATTTCTCAGGTCAAAAGGAAAGTGACCAACCGTTTGTACGGTATCGCTGTGAAAAATAGCATTGTACAATTTGCACAATTCGCCCACCGCATTCATATCTAAGATATTACCAATCTCGTTGTTGGCATGCATCAATGTAACCAAAGTTTTTTCTTCCGAACCTGCCAGCAAACGCTCTAAATCATCTAAATCAACATGGCCATTGGGCAATAGTTTGACATAGCTCACTTTCACCACATCCAGGTTATCCAAATGATCAGCTGTATGCGAAACAGCGTGGTGCTCAATAGCCGAAGTAATGATATGTTTACAGCCCAGGTCTCTTACACTGGCTTGTATCGCAGTATTGCTGCTTTCCGTACCGCCGCTGGTAAAAAATATTTCTGCCGGGTGGGCATTCAGGATCTTTGCAACAGATTTACGGGCTGTTTCCACCGCCAGTCTTGTCTCTCTTCCATAAGAATAAATAGAAGAAGGATTGCCGAATTTTTCCGTGAGATAAGGCATCATGGTTTCCAGTACGGCTGGTTCAAGTGCCGTGGTAGCTGCGTTATCAAAATAGATCCTGTTCATATAAATAACGATATTTTATTTTACTGCATTACTTCCTTAATATCTTTCATCAATCGCATGGCGATATTATCTGCCGTGGTCTCAAAATTACTCTCCGCATAAATACGGATGATCGGTTCCGTATTACTTGTACGTAAATGTACCCAATCATTGTCGAACTGTATTTTCAGCCCGTCAATTTCGTTGGCAGGGTTATGCGGATATTTTTCCTTGATCTTTCCAAAAACTGTTTTTACATCCACACCATTCTCCAATATTATTTTATTCTTGCTGATGAAATAATCAGGGTATGTGCTGCGCAATTGTTTGATACTTTTTTTGCTGTGCGCCAGGTGTGTCAGGAACAGTGCGATACCGATCATCGCATCACGGCCATAATGCAGTTCCGGAACAATGATACCACCATTGCCTTCCCCACCTATCACCGCTTCTTTTTCTTTCATCATGTTCACCACGTTCACTTCGCCTACTGCACTGGCAAAATATTGGCCCCCGTGTTTCTCCGTCACATCTTTCAATGCCTGTGTGGATGAAAGGTTACTCACCGTATTACCTTTTTGTTTGCTCAATACATAATCAGCTACAGCCACCAGTGTATATTCTTCTCCGAACATGCTGCCGTCTTCGCAAACAAAGCAAAGCCTGTCCACATCTGGATCTACAGCAATACCTAAGGATGCTTTTTGCGTACAAACTTCCTGGCTCAGCTGTGTAAGATTTTCCGGTAGCGGTTCAGGATTATGAGCAAATCTTCCATTCACCTCTTCATTCAGTACAACAATATTTTCCACTCCTAATGCTTTTAGCAAAGCAGGTACTGCGGTAGCACCTGTACTGTTCACCGCATCTACTACAATTTTAAAACCTGCAGCTGCAATGGCTTTGGTATCTACCAGCTTATGCGATATAATAGCTTTGATATGTTCTTCCAGCATGGTATCATCCGTAGTGGTAGCACCGAGTTTATCAACTGCTGCAAACTGGAAGGCTTCTTTTTCTGCCAGCTCTAAAATTAATTTCCCTTCATCACCGCTTATAAATTCGCCTTTGCTATTCAATAGTTTTAAGGCATTCCATTCTTTGGGATTGTGGCTTGCAGTTAAAATGATGCCCCCGTCTGCCTTTAAAAATACCACGGCCATTTCAACCGTAGGTGTTGTGCTCAGGTCGAGGTCTATTACATCAATGCCTAACCCGTTCAAAGTTGCGATCACCAGGCTTTTTACCATGGGGCCGCTGATACGACCGTCACGGCCTACCACTATCTTTTTATTGACCGATCCGTTCTTTTTTTGTGAAGTTTGTGCGATCCATGTTCCGTATGCTGCTGTGAACTTAACAATATCAACAGGTGTAAGGTTTTCATTGGTGACTCCGCCAATTGTACCACGTATGCCGGAGATACTTTTTATGAGTGACATTCTATGTAAAATTTAGGGAAGCAAAGATACTAAATTGATAAATGATAATTGAATAATGGATAATTGTGCATAACCCTGCATTTAACTAAATTATCAATTAAATCATTGTCCATTATAAATTACCTTTGCCCCATGCAACAGCCCTGGTTCAAAGATTGGTTCAATTCTCCTTATTATCACCAGCTTTATTTCAACAGAGATAAAACGGAAGCGGCTGCTTTCATTGACAAGCTTATCAGCTATTTAAAGCCTCCTGCCGGGGCTACTATGCTGGATGTGGCCTGTGGTAAGGGCAGGCATTCACTGCAACTGGCAAGCAAAGGCTTCGACGTAACGGGCATTGACCTGAGCGCCGACAGCATTCATGAAGCACTAAAAAATGAAGGAGACAACCTGCATTTTTACCAGCACGACATGCGCCTCCCCTTTTGGATCAGGTATTTTGATTATGCGTTCAATTTTTTTACCAGCTTTGGTTATTTCCGCACGCAAAGGGAGCACGACAATGCCATCCATTGCATTGCCACGGCTTTAAAACCGGGCGGTTACTTTGTGATGGATTATCTTAATGTACACTACTCCGAAGACCACACCATCCACAACATGGAGAAAGAGATCGACGGCATCAATTATATCATCACCAAATGGTACGATGAAAATCATTTTTACAAGAAGATAATTGTTGAAGACGAAAGCCTGGATGAGCCTTTGATCTATACAGAAAAAGTGGCTAAATTCTCTTTAGGCGATTTTACCGACATGTTTGCCTACCAGGGTTTACAGATCCAGGAAGTGTATGGCGATTACGAATTTAACAGGTATGATGTGAAGAAGTCGCCGAGGTTGATCATGATTGCGAGGAAGGTGAAATAGTCCATAGACGAGCATTAAAATCTGTTACTCTTTCTAACTCTTGTAAATTTCAAAGTATTTTACTGGTCTATGGACTATGGACCATGGCCCCCCCTACTTATTATTCACCAGCATCCACCTCGCCGTTTCATACATCGCAGAGGTTAGCACAGACATTTTATTTTTTACGGAATCTTCCTGGGCCTTTGATAGGGCAGGCAAGCCGCTTTTAACAGGCACCAGCTCATCTTTTTTAATACGGATATTTTTGCGGTAGAAATAATCGTCGTTCACCACGCCGATCCAGCCGGGCGCATGGTAGATGATAAAGGCTGCATTTTCAGTTTTGGAAGTATCCAGCACATCCCTGCCCAAAGTTGTATTGGTATAAGGCATTTGCAGCATGCCTGCGATCGTAGGCAATACATCTATCTGTGATACGGTCTCGGTTCTTTTTTGTGGAGTTAACAAAGCAGGGGAATAAAACAGCAAGGGCACATGTTCTTCTGCAAGGCGCTGATCTGTCCAGGCTCTTGGATACACAAAGCTGGCATCTCCTTCCACGCCATGATCGCCTACAAATACAAAAATGGTATTGGCAAAATAAGCTTCCTTTGAAGCGGCTTCCATGAATTTTTTAAAGCAATAATCCGTGTAAGCAAATGCATTGTATTCTTTCAGCGATTCAAAGCCGTATTTTTTCAAAGTATCGGAAGAAATTTCCTGCTGGATAAAATCTTTATCCTCTTCCGGAATATTGAACGGGCGGTGATTGTCTGCTGTCTGTATAATAGTAAAGAAAGGCTTTTGCAGTTTCGCCATTACCGCATTTGCTTCCAGGAAAAGATTTTTATCGCTGATGCCCCATACATTTACCTTGGGTGAATTGTAATCACCTTCTTCATAAATTTTTACGTCCCTGATATTGTTAATGAGTCCTCCGAAATTATTGAACTGGCTCCTGCCGCCGATGAAATATAATTTGTCATAACCGGTAAAATCATTGATGATGCTGCGTTGCTTAACTGTGGCTTCATTCCTTGTTGCAAACTTGCTCAGCTGAACATCGGGTATCCCGGTAATGGTAGCAAAAACTCCTCTTGCTGTTCCAAAGCTGGGCGAAAAACATCTTTCAAAGAAAATACCATTGCGGGTCATTTCGTTAAAGTACGGCGTAGGATCAAGCGGGTTGCCACTCATGCTGCTTTTGTACATGCTAAAGCTTTCGCAGATCACCAGCACTATGTTCGGCTGGCTTTCCAAAGCCTTGCTGCCGCCGTGTTTCAGTCTTGTATAACTTCCTTTTTTAACACCGTTGGTTTTAAGATTGAGAAAATTTTCCATTACAGGATAATATTCCTTTGCATTGTTACTGAAGTCTGGTTTGCGAAAACGAAGTGTAGTGAAAAAGTTCTGCAGCGGGTTTAAAGCAAGGTTGCTTTTAAATGCATCGTTCAAATTAAAGGCCCTGAAAAAATCGAGTGGCTTTGCCGTTAAAAAGCCATACATGAACCATCCGAGCAACAACAGTGCAGCCAGGTGCCATCTTCTTCTGAAAGTAAATTTATGTATATGCACATTTCTCCCTTCCACGCCCACATGTATGCGGCGGAACATCCATACCATCATCATCACAGCACCTACAAGTGCGATCAGTATCCAAACGATGGGGTAACTCTGCCATACCATCTGTAATGATTCCTGCGGATCTTCTGCAAAGATCAGCGCATCCGCATTCAGCCTTGCATTTACATAAGAGAACTGGCCAAAGTCAGCGCCGTAAAAGAACAATACCAACAGGGTTAATATGCCGAGATAAATGGTCCAGAACTTTTTCATGCGCTCGCTGTAGTAAGGCGATAGTTTTTTAAACAGCGACAAAAAGGCGATCGGGAAAAGAATAAAAGATATCCAGCGGAGATCGTATTTGAGGCCCAGCCAGAAGGATGGCAGCAACTCCAGCAAACCAATATTAGCAGGCTTGAAAAAAATAACCGTCGCTACCCTGAAGGCAGTAAAAATAAAAAGATAGATCAAAAATATTTTTACTATCCACTGGATAGTTTTTGGCACCAGCCATTTTGTGAGCATAGTTTAATCCTTCTTATTAGGGGCGTAAAGATAAAAGTATACTAATTATCCTGCGTCCGTTTTTTATTATTGAGCAAAAGATATTTGGAAGTTTCGTACCAGGCATCGGTCAGCCTTTCCAGCCTGGCGGCAATACTGTCTGTTGCCGGCGACCTCACAACCGGGCTGTTGTTCAACACAGATACAAAGAATTTTTCTTTTGTGTTGATATTCCTTCCCCAGTAATATTCATTGGTCACCAATCCCACATTAAATGTATTGGGATCGGCAATAAATGCGAACCGTTCTGTACTGTCAGCAACAGCAAACAGGTTTTTACCCATGGTGGTGTTTGTATGGTTCTGCCTGGCGATGTAAGCAGCAGAAGGCAATACATCCAGCTGCGAACAAACGTTCAATATTGTTTTTGGCTGCAGTAATTTGGGTGAATAGAACAGCAGCGGCACATGCTCCGCTCCTATCCCCTGTTTGGTAAAGCTTACAGGAAAATTATTGCCTGCATCGCCTCTTAATCCATGATCGCCTACAAAAACAAACACCGTATTCTCAAAATATTTTTCCTTCTTCGCAGCTTCTATAAATTTCTGCATGCTGAAATCTGCATAACGGAATGCATTCAGCTCCGCATTGCTGATAAAAGAATTGTTGCGCAGGCTGTCTTCGGGGAAGCTGGCCATTTTAAATTCGGGAAGGTCTTTGGAAGGAATGGTATAAGGACGATGATTGCCTGCGGTTTGAATAACAGCGATGAACGGTTTGGCCTGCTTTGCAAATTCTTTATTGGCAGCAAGAAAAAGATCTTTATCACTGATGCCCCATACATCTACCGTTCCTGCATCAAAGCTGTCTTCTTCAAATATTTTCAG
>CAYOLS010000035.1:0-21351 GCA_964404845.1 uncultured Ferruginibacter sp.
CTTACTACGAAGCGTTAAGTAAAGACTTCCCTACTGCGGTTGCTCTTGCAGGAACTTCAGGGTTCACTTCATTGCTGACCAACGTGGGTGAGGTTAAGAAAAAAGGTATTGACCTTCAATTCAACATCAAACCAATCTGGACTGATAACTTCAAATGGGATATCAATGCAACTTGGGCATACCTGTTGAAAAATACAATCGTTGACCTGGATGGTGTTGATTCAGTTACTTCAAGTCAATTTGTTGACAGGGTATGGACTGGTGCATCAGGTAGGGTTTCTCCAGGCTTATTCATGCAAGAAGGCCAGGAATGGGGTGTTATCGTAGGTGCCGGTATCAAAAGAAATGCTGCTGGTATTCCAATCGTAGATGCTGATGGTTTCTACGTAAAAGATGATACTGTATACTATGGCAATATCCTGCCTAAATATACTGGTGGTGTTCAGAACTCATTCACTTTCTTCAAAAACTTTACAGCTAACATCAATATTGACTACCAGGTAGGCGGTACTTATGTTTCATTGTCTGATGCATTTGGTGCTCAGTCTGGTCTGACTGCACGTACAGCTGCTAAAAACGACAGGGGTTACTCAGTTCGTGATGCGGTTGCTGATGGTGGTGGTATCCACGTAGTAGGTGTTGATGCAACTGATAAAGCAGTAGATATGTATGTTGATGCAAGGCAATATTTCCAAACAATGTATAACCGTGATCAATACGATGAATACATTTATGATTTAAGCTTTGTTAAATTGAGAGAATTAAGCCTTGGTTATAACATTCCGGTTGAGAAAATTGGTAAATTGGGCAAAATCTTAACCCGTGCCAACTTCTCTATAGTAGCAAGAAATGCCTGGTTGATTTGGGCTAAATCAAGAGATTTCGATCCTTCTGAAATTTCTGATCTTGCTGGTGAAAAAGGCGGATTGCCAGGTACACGTGGTTTTGGTGTTAACCTCAGACTCGGATTCTAATCCAATCATTTAATAAATAAAAACACACTTAAAATGAAACTAATCAATAATAAAATGATCCTCACGGTAGTATCGGGCGCTATGCTTGCTGCTACGGGATGTAAGAAGTTGTCTGACTTCGGGGATACCAACGTAAACCCAGGTGCAACAACTCAGCCAATTACTTCAGCATTGCTTACTAACTCGCTGACTACTTTGGCAACTACTGGTTCTATCGGCGGATTTGCTGCTGATGACAAAGCAGGTATTTTCGCACAATATTTTGCTGAATCAAGCTATCCATCTATTTCACTGTATGCAGTGCCACAGGTTGATTTTGACAATGCTTATTCAGGTCCGCTGAATGACTTGCAGAACATTATCAATGTAAGCAACAGCAACACAGAGAAAGCTGTAGCAAGAATCGTTAAGTCATACCTTTTCTGGAGACTTACTGACCGCTTCGGTGATATCCCTTATTTTAATGCATTGAAAGGTACAGCTGTTCCAAAACCTACTTACGACAGGCAGGAACTGATCTACAAAGACCTGATCAAAGAAAATACAGAGGCAGTTGCTCAGATTGATATGGGCGGTACTCTTAAAGGAGATATCCTTTACGGTAATAGCATCGATAAATGGAAAAAAACTGGCTAATTCTTTGAGAATGATGATGGCTTTAAGGCTGTCTAGCAGGTATCCTGGTGCTACTGACTATGCGGCTACAGAATTCAAAGCTGGTCTGGCAGCTGGTCCTATCGAAGCAAATGCTGACAACTGGAAAGTTGATTTCCCAGGTAATACAGATGGCTTTTCTAATCCATTCTTCCGGGTTAATGAAGCTGCCCGTGATTACGGTGTAAGCGAACCATTCGGCCTTATTCTTTCTGGTTTGAACGATACAAGGGCAAGTGTTTATTCATCTTCTAATGTGTATGTTCCTTATGGTCTGAAAGAAAAATGATATCAATATCTGGAGAGGTGCTCATTCTAACTGGGCAAGAACACTGGCGAACTCTGCCAGGACTAAAACTTCTCCTATCTACCTGATGACCGCTTCAAGGGTATGGTTGGCAAGAGCAGAAGCTGCTGAAAGAGGTTGGACTACTGAGGTAGCATCTACCGCTTATAACAATGGTATCGATCTGTCCTTTACTCAATTGGGCTTAACAACTCCTGGTAGCTACAAAACACAACCAAGTGTTGCTTTGGGTACCGATAACCTGCGCAAAATTGCTACCCAGCAATTCATTGAAGCATTCCCTGACGGAACTGAAGGTTGGTCTGTTTGGAGAAAAACAGGTTTCCCTGTGTTGACTCCTTCACCTAACCCTTCTGATCTTGAGCATACTTCAATACCAGTAAGGTATACCTATGGTGCACGCCAATTATCTTTGAACCCAGGCGGAGTTGCTACTGCAGCTGCTAACCAAGGTCCGGATAAACAAGAAACAAAAGTTTGGTGGGATCAATAAAACAGTATTTAAAGTACCGGAACCAGCTTCCGGTACTTGCTTAAAAAATATAAAATAAACATTATGAAACTTTCATTTTTCAAACAATTTGTTGTTTGCTCCCTTGTTGCCGGTGCTGTGCTGGCTTCTTGTGAAAAAGCAAAAGAAGTGGATGATATAGGCAATGATGGCCATACCATCGTTAAAGTAGTTGGTGGCGGTACGGAAGCAGATCCGGGATTCGTTGCCAAAGCAATTGACTTCGTTCCAACTCCATCAATAATTGTCGGTGCGGATATTCGCAGGGATATTCCAAACAATACAGATCTTAACAAGACAATGATTGTTACTGTTAAGGACGATCTTGCTGCTATCGATGCTGCTAATGCAGCTGATCCGGATTTACACCTCGTGCATTTGAATCCAAGCTGGTATACTGTAGGTGCATCTACACCAAAAACAGGTGGCCCGGGTGGCACTTACACCGTAACACTTGCTCCTGGTGAATTTGCAAAAAACATTGATATCACTATCCCTGACGCTACTGTTCTGGATCCAAGCACACAGTACGGCCTGGCTTTCACCATAAAAACTGCTGATGCTGATGGCCAGATCGCAGCAGAAGGAAGGACAGTGATCGTTACAATCGGTGCTAAAAATAAATACGATGGTAAATACATGTTGAAAGGTGTTCACAACCGTGTACCTAACAACTTCCCATTTGAAGAGCCAATGGACATGGTTACTACAGGTGCTTCTGCCGTTCGTTTCTATTTCACTGCTGCAGGCAACTTTGGTCACCCGATCGGTGTGGCTACAGGAACCAGCTGGTATGGAGCTACTATGAGTCCTGTTGTTGAGTTTAACCCTACAACTAATTTAGGTGTAAACGTTTACAATGCAATCCCAGGTACTCAGATATTTATGTACAACAGCACTACCAGTGTTACCAGGTTCGAACCATCTACAAAAACAATGTATGTATATTGGTACTATATTACCGGTGCAGGCCAGGACTTCTCTAACAGGGGCTGGTCTGATACATTAACTTATGTTGGCTCAAGATAATCGCAAGCTTATCTTGCTTCATAAATAATTTCACTCTATAAATGCTCCCCTTCGGGAGCATTTATATTCTATAAACTTTTTGACAAATAATATGGATCAACAAAATCAGCCTAACCAGCTCAACATTGAAATATCGGAAGAAATTGCAGAAGGAACTTATGCTAACCTTGCTATCATTACACATAGTCATGCAGAATTTGTGATCGATTTTGTGAATGTTATGCCCGGTGCCCCTAAAAGCAAAGTAAAAAGCCGGATCATTCTTACTCCTTTCCATGCAAAACGCTTTATGAAAGCCATTGCAGAAAATGTACAGAAGTTTGAAGATGCCAATGGTACTATCCAGGATATGGAAGCGGTTGAAATTCCTTTCAATTTTGGAGGGCCGGCAGCACAGGCATAAATAATATTCTATGAGGGTTATTATAGCAGACCGTCATCAGCAAAGCTATAATATCCTTCATTGCTTACAATTATATGATCCATCAGCCTGATATCTATCAGTGCTGCCCCGTCTTTTATTTTCCGGGTAAGTATTTCATCTGCAACACTCGGCTTTAAATTACCTGATGGATGATTGTGGCAAAGCACAATACTCGTAGCGCCTTCCTCCAGCGCAGCTTTCAGGATCATTCTCGGATCGGCAACAGTACCTGTTAATCCGCCACTGCTGATTATTTTATACTTCAATATCTTATTGCTTTTATTAAGATAGATAGCCATGAATACCTCATGTGAAAGGTCTTTAAGATTTGCTCTCAGGAAAGTAGCAATATCGGTACTCGTTTTTACCTTAGTTTTTTCATAAAGGCCCGAACTGGCCCTACGTCTACCTATTTCCAATGCAGCAGCAATTGTGATGGCTTTGGCCATACCGATCCCCCTTAGCTTTTGTAATTCTTTTAAGGATAACTTCCCTAATTCATCAAGATTATTCTTACCGAGTTTCATAACCTCCTTGGCTAATTCAACCGCAGACTGCTCAGGAGTTCCATTGTTAATAAGAATGGCCAGCAGTTCAGAATTGCTCAATGCAGCAGCGCCTTTCAGCAACATTTTTTCACGGGGGCGGTCATCTACAGACCAGTTTTTAATGGGCGAAGAATTTTTTTTATCATTTTCCATGATATGAAATTTTTAAACCCAATAAACTAAATGTATTTTCGCACATCGTTCAACCTACAAACAGCACATCATCCACATGGAATCAAATGCAAAAATATTTTCGGGTACGGGGTCACATTATCTGGCTGAAAAAATAGCAAAAAAATTTGGGGAACCGCTAGGAAAAGTAAATATTCAAAGATTTAGTGATGGGGAAATAGGGGTAGAGTTCATGGAAAGCATCAGGGGCAAGTTTGTTTTTTTGATCCAGAGCACTTTTGCACCTACCGATAACATGATGGAGCTGCTGCTGATGATAGATGCAGCCAAACGTGCATCTGCCTACAAAGTAATTGCTGTAATACCTTATTATGGTTTTGCCCGCCAGGACAGGAAGGATAAGCCCAGGGTAGCCATCGGGAGCAAACTGGTAGCCAATATGCTTACTGCAGCCGGTGCTGACAGGGTAATTACAATGGACCTTCACGCAGCACAGATACAGGGTTATTTCGATATACCGGTAGATCACCTCGATTCTTCCGCTATTTTCATCCCTTATATTGAGAACCTGAAACTCGAGAACCTCACTTTTGCAGCGCCGGATGTAGGAAGCGCCAACAGGATAAGAGAGGTAGCTACTTTTTTTGAAGCTGATATGGTCATCTGTGATAAACACAGGAAAAGAGCCAACGAGATCGCAAGCATGGTTGTAATAGGTGATGTAACAGACCGTGATATAATATTAATTGATGATATATGCGATACCGGTGGTACCCTCGCAAAAAGCGCCGGCCTCATGATGGAAAAAGGAGCAAGAAGCGTGAGAGCACTCTGCACACACCCGGTATTAAGTGGAAAAGCCTACGAAAACATACAGAACAGTGTGCTAAGTGAGTTGGTGGTGACAGATACAATCCCCATTAAACAGGTATGCGACAAAATCAAAGTGATCTCTACCGATGAGCTTTTTGCGGTAACTATCAGGAATGCCTATGAAAATAAGAGCATTAACAGCCTCTTTATCAGGTCAAGAACAAGAAAATAGCTACAAATGAGGCTTTTAAGGTGAAAACCCTTACCTTTGCGCCTCATAAAATTTTTTATAATGAAAACAATTACAATCGAAGGACAACTGAGGACCGAAAGCGGAAAAAAAGCCACCCGCCAACTTCGCTCTCAGAATCTAGTGCCAGCTGTAATTTACGGTGGTAAAACAGAAGTTAATTTTGCAGCTCCGGCAAGCTCGTTCAAATCAATCGTGTACACTTCAGAATTTATGATCGCTGAAGTAAAAGTAGACGGCAACACTTACAAATGCATTTTGAAAGATCTGCAGTTTGATAAAGTAACCGATGTACTCACACACGTTGACTTGCTGGAACTGGTAGAAGATAAAACCATCCTTGCTAACCTGCCACTGAAATATGTAGGCACACCAGCAGGTGTTAAAGCCGGTGGTAAACTGGTAACCAAAATGAAATCAGTAAAGGTAAAAACCCTGCCTAAATACCTGAAAGAAGCTATTGACGTAGATTTATCTACTCTGGAACTGAATGCCAACATGAGGGTGCAGGATATTGTTGCAGAGAACATGGAGATCATGAACTCTCCACGTATTCCTATTGCTTCTGTAACAATGACCCGTCAGTTGAAGCAGGAAGAAGCAACAGCTGCTAAAGCTGCTGCCGGCGCAAAAAAATAAGCCAATTGATACATAACAATATTAAATGCCCTTTTTTAAGGGCATTTATTTTTTCGGGCGGTAAGTACCAAGCCTTAAACTTAGTTAACTTTGCCCACCTAAAATATTTGATGAAATGGGAATGGATAAGAATACCCTTATTGGTTTTGGATTGATAGCTGCATTGCTGATAGCTATGTTTGCCATCAACAGCAAAAGCCGCCTTGCTTATGAGGCGGAAACAAAACGTAAAAATGATTCACTTGCGGCTGTTAAAGCAAAAGCAGATTCAATTGCAGCAAAAAATACAGCAGTTTTAGATACAGCAGGAAAACAACCGATCACACTTCCGCCGGCGGCAAAAGAAGAACTGGCATCATTGGAGAATGATGTATTGAAGATCACATTCAGCAACAAAGGAGCACAGCCTGTAAAAGTAGAACTTAAAAAATTCAACAGGTATGATGGTAAGCCTGTGCTGTTGATAGACGGAGATTTTAATAAATTCTCTTACGATATTAATACCGGTAACAGCAGCACACAAACAGCTGATATGTTTTTTACTGTAAATCCTGTAGTAAAAAATACAGATGGCAGTCAAACCATTTCTTTCGTTTCTGCTGATTCTACCGGCAAAGGGCTTACGCACCAATATACGATGAGGCCCGGTGATTATATGGTTGATTTGAATATATCTGCCAATGGCGCTTCACAAATGTTTACCCAGAATACTATCAACTTTTTATGGCAAACAGAAGCAGAACAGGTAGAAAAAGATCATAAATATGAGCTTACCCAAACTCACATGTGCTATGTAGCCGATGGCAGTTATGATTTTGAACATGTTGCAGGCAACGATGATAAAAAATTCAGTAAGCCTGTAAACTGGCTTGCACTGAAACAACAGTTTTTCATCAGCACGCTTATTGCAAAAAATAAATTCAATTCAGCCAATATTGCCTGGACAGTTCCAAAAGACACTGCCGGAAATTACCTGGCAAGAACTACAGCCAATGCAACGCTGACCTTCCCTGCAGGCAATACTGCGATCGTACCATTGCAATTGTATTATGGCCCCAGCGACTACAATACTTTGAAAAAGTATGACAACCAGATGGAAAATATTGTTCCTTATGGTAGCGGTGTTTTTGCTTTTGTAAAATACATTAACAGGCATTTCTTATTACCTGTTTTTGATTTCCTGCAAAAGAATGTAGCCAGCATGGGTATTGTTATCCTGTTGCTGACTTTGCTGATCCGTTTGATTACTTCACCCATCTTATACAAAAGCTACCTGAGTGGTGCTAAAATGAAAGTGCTGAAACCTGAAGTAGATGCATTAAAGGAAAAATACAAAGACGACCAGCAGGCTTTTGGTATGGAGCAAATGAAACTGTGGCGTTCTGCCGGCGTGAATCCTTTGGGTGGTTGTTTACCGGCATTATTGCAGATACCCATTTTCATGTCGCTGTATTATTTCTTCCAGTCAAATATTGACCTGCGGGGTAAAAACTTCCTTTGGGCAAATGACCTTGCGCAATACGATTCTATCGCTCACTTACCGTTCAACATTCCTTTTTATGGTGATCATGTGAGCTTGTTCACCTTAACTGCTACTATCACCAGCTTACTGATATCTGTGTACAGCATGAGTAATATGCAGGATAACAATAATCCTGTAATGAAATACATGCCGTATATCTTCCCGGTGCTGCTGATCTTTGTATTCAACAGCCTTCCTGCGGCATTGACCTGGTACTATACCGTTTCCAATACCATCACTTTGCTATTGCAGATCGTTATACAGAAATACATCATTAATCATGATAAGATAATGGCACAGATCAATGAGAACCGGAAAAAGCCTGTGAAGAAATCGAAATTGCAGGAAAGGGTAGAAGCCATGCAGGAAGCGCAGAAAAAGATGCAGGATGTTAAAAATAAATCCTCAAAAAAATAATCATTCGTTAAAAATTAAAAAACCTGCACCTGAAACGTGCAGGTTTTTTGTTTCTGTCGTCTATATAGTAAGATGAGTACAGGATTGTACTATCTTTATTAAAACATAACTTAATTATGAAACAAGTGTTACAAGCAGCCGGCTTCATGTTTTTACTGGTGCTTACAATGAGTGTCACCGCACAAAAACAGCTGAGCGAAGGTGTATTGCAATACAATATTTCTATCGTTTCTCCTAAATCAGAAACACCTACGCTTAACTCTCTTAACGGGGCGGTATTGAGTGTTTACCTGAAACCCGCTGTAAGCCGTACAGAAATGAAAAGTACATTGGGTACAGAATCAACTGTATTTGACACCAAGAGTGGCACCGGCTTTATTTTAAAAGAATACAGTGGCCAAAAGCTGATGATATCAATGAATGCAGATAACTGGGAACAAAAAAATAAGGCCTACGAAGACCTTAATTTCACCATTACGAACGAAACTGCTGCTATTGCCGGGTATCAATGTAAAAAAGCGACTGCAACTTTGCCTGATGGTAAGATATTTACCGTTTACTTTGACCCAACTGTTGTGATCAGCAATAAGAAGTACAATAATGCATTTTCCAGGCTGCAGGGCTTACCGGTACAGTACGAGATACAATCGGGCAACCTGAGCTTTAAATACACGCTCAGCAGCCTTACATATGATGGAGTGCCTGCTGCCAAATTTGAAGCACCCAAAGCAGGATTCAGGGTAATGACCTACGAAGAAAACCAGCAGCTGAAAAAAGGATAACAAAAAGTAATTGACATAAAAAAAACCTCGTAAGAGGTTTTTTTATTATTAAGATCTTGGCTTAAGTATCAGCTTCATCCCTGTGTAGCCCTGTTTCATTTCAGGTACCACTACTTTTTGTTTGTGAGGAATGATATAGATGGTATTGCCTTTTTGATAAGTTACCAGGTTGTTGTACAGGATGGAGCCTTTATTTCCTGTAGTAGTAGTACCGGTCAGTAAAGAACCTTTGTATTTGAGGCCGGTTTTAAGATTTAATGATAAGTTCCTGGAGGAATTTACATTAACAAGATTCAGCACCACTTTAGCCTTCTTTTTACCTACACCACGGTCTGCCCACGAGGTAAGCATGAAACCATTCAGAATGGTCAGCAGCAGTAGTATTTTGGCTATTTTAGTCATTTATTTTGTTAATATTTACAAATGTATAACATATATACGGAAAAATAACGCCGTCCATCCTAAATAATTGTATCTTTTTTTGCTAAGATGCTGTTAATAAATATGTGTTGGCCTTAACAGCCTGTTTACCATATAATCGGTAAATTACCATAACCTACTTTTACACTATGAGTAAATTCCCCTACAGGCAGGATCGTGAAGAGCTCAAAGCCCTTTTACAACAATTTGAAAACCTCAAGACCGGAATGCCCAATTCGTTTATAGAAGAATATGGTTTTGAGCGACTTATAGAATATTTCGAGGAAAAAGAGCAATATTCCCAGGGGTTGGAAGCGGTGGAATATGCCGTTTCGCAATACCCCTATTCGGCCAATCTCCTGTTTATGAAGGCCAACCTGCTCATCATTTTACGCAAATACCAGGATGCCTTGTATGTGCTGGAACAGGCAGAATTGTTCGACAGTACAGACACAACTCTTTATATCCTTAAAACAGATGCTTACCTGGCCCTCGATGAACAGGAAAAAGCAGCAGAAGTATTGGAAGCTGCCATTGAAATATTTGAAGGAGAGGAAAAACTTGACCTGCTCTTTGAGCTCGCCGATGTATACGACGATTATGAAAATTTTGAAAAAGTATTTGATTGTTTTGCCCTCATATTAAGATTAGATCCAAATAACGAGGAAGCTTTATACAAGATCTGCTTCTGGACAGATTTTACAGGCCGCAACGAAGAAAGTATAAAGCTTCACCAAAGGATCATCGAAGAATTTCCTTTTAATGAACTGGCCTGGTTCAACCTCGGTGCAGCATACCAGGGAATTAAATTATATGAAAAAGCAATTGACGCTTATAATTATGCAGTAGCCATTGATGAAAAATTTGATTATGCCTACAGGAATATGGGCGATGCCTATATCCGCCTGAGAAAATTCAAAGATGCGGTGGATGTGCTGGAAAAAGTATTAGAGCTTTCCCGCCCTGAGGCAGTGATATATGAAGCGATCGGGCATTGCTACGATAAGCTCGCCAATTACCCGCAGGCAAGATTTCACTATAAAAAAGCAAGTCATTTAAATGCGGAAGACAGCCAGATGTATTATAAAATTGCCTGCACTTATATGAATGAAGGTGCCTGGCAAAGTGCCATCAAGCAATTGCAGACTGCTACAAGAATGCATCGCATGCAACCCGAGTACAACCTGGCGCTGGGCCAGTGTTATATGCAGCTGAATAATATTGATGAAGCCATTACTTATTTCGGTAACGTAGTAAGAGTAAGGCCTAAAAATGTGAATGGCTGGATCGAACTGCTGAAATGTTTGTTATCCGGCGGACTTCATGAAGAAGGGGCCGAGTATGCAGATTTTGCGTATGAACAAACAGACCAGAAGCCTATCTTTTTGTTTTACAAAAGCATGTTCCTTTTGGCTGGCGGCAAAATAAAAGAAGGTGCCATATACCTTGAAAATGGTATGAATGCCAATCCAAAGCTTATTAAGAAATTTATAGAATTGAATCCTTCTATATTGCAGCATCAGCAGGTGGTGGAGGTAATTGCAAGACATAAAAAGCGCAATAAATTTAAATAGAAGGTACATACATATAATCCCTTATTCTTTGTTAATCGCTATTGCGATATATTTGCATCCTTAAATTTTTACAGCAATATGAATTTTAACCTATCCCAGATTCCGGACAGGAATGTAAAGCCCCGCACTCATGGTATTACCATGGTGATGGACAAAGGGCTCAGTGTGCAGGAAGCGAAAAATTTTATGAGTGTGTCTTACCCTCATGTAGATATTGTAAAGCTTGGATTCGGCACATCGTATGTAACGCCTACATTAAAAGAAAAACTGGAAGTATACCGCTCTTACGATATACCTGTATATTTTGGAGGTACCTTGTTTGAAGCTTTCCTGGTAAGGAACCAGATCGATGATTATATCAATGTTTGTAAAGAATATGGCATCAGCTATATGGAAGTGAGTGATGGTTCTATCACTATTCCTCATGCAGAGAAATGTGGTTATATTGAAAAGCTGACCAAGCATGGAACTGTATTAAGCGAAGTTGGCAGCAAAGATGCTGCACATATTATTCCGCCTTACAAATGGATAGAGCTGATGCGTGCAGAGCTGAATGCAGGTGCCAGCTATGTGATCGCCGAAGCAAGGGAGGCAGGTAACGTAGGTATTTACAGGGGTTCAGGCGAAGTAAGAGAAGGTTTGGTGCAGGAGATCCTTACACAGATCCCCGAAGAACAGATCATTTGGGAAGCGCCACAAAAAGCGCAGCAACTGTACTTCCTGGAGTTGATCGGTTGCAATGTAAATCTTGGTAATATTGCGCCAACAGAAATGATCGCACTCGAAGCAATGCGCATTGGCTTACGTGGCGATACTTTTGAACTTTATTTAGATAAATAGTTAATGCTTAATAGTTCATAGTAGAGCAACCATAAAATGAACTAGGGACTATTGACTATGAACTATTAACTATCAAGCATGAACTTATACGGTTTAATAGGATATCCTCTCGGTCATTCGTTTTCAAAAGAATATTTTAATAATAAATTTGAAACGGAAGGCCTGGAGGATTGTTATTTTGAATTATTCCCGTTAGAAAAAATTGATCTTTTTCCCGGGCTATTAAAAAGCCATTCTTTAAAAGGATTGGCAGTAACTATTCCTTACAAAGAATCGGTGATGCCTTTTTTGCAAAACATAGCAGATGAAGCAAAAAGCATTGGCGCTGTTAATTGTATAGAATTTTTGCCGGGTGGGTTAAAAGGGCATAATACAGATGTGATTGGCTTTGAAAGATCATTTACGCCACAGTTGCAGTCTCATCATAAAGCCGCATTGATATTAGGTACCGGCGGTGCTTCCAAAGCTGTACAGTTTGTGCTGAAGAAACTGGGTATTCCTTATCTGCTTGTATCAAGAAAAGGGGGTATTGATTCGATCAGCTATAGTGAAGTTGATAAAGAATTACTGAAGAAATATACGATCATTATTAACTGCTCTCCTGTAGGGATGAGCCCTGATGAAACAGCTGCCCCGGCCATACCTTATGAGTTTATTGGTACGCAGCATTATTTGTTTGACATGATCTACAAGCCTGCCGAAACTAAATTTTTGGCAGAAGGAAGATCAAGAGGAGCTGCTATCAAAAATGGCTATGAAATGTTGCTCCTGCAGGCAGAAGAGAACTGGAAGATATGGAACGAGTTCTGATTTACTCTTGAATGATGGCCAGAAATTTGGAAGGAACCGGTGCTACTTTTTTTCTTCCATAATCATAACAAACCATTCCTGTTTTGGCTTTTGCAATTTCCTTGTTGTGCTGGTTGGTAACATGGTAATATAATTCAAAGCTAACAGGAGAGATATCACCAATAGCGATTGCGATAGTTAACTGATCGCCATAAAAAGATTCGTTCTTGTATTCAATGCCAAGGTCACTCATGATGAGTCCTGTATTCTCCACGTTTAATTCCGTATAACCCAATTGTGCTAACCAGTGCACACGGGCTTCATGGAGTATACTTACCAATGCATCATTGCCCAGGTGATTGCCATAATTAATATCGGTAATCCTTACCGGCAATTTGATCTCGGCAATGCTTTTTGCAGGAATATCAATTTTAATTCTCGCCATTGTATTCTTTTAAGAACGCAACAAATTTTTGTGTAGCTTTTTTTCGATGACTGTACACCGTTTTCTCTTCCATCGTCATTTCAGCAAAAGTTTTCTCTGCTCCATCAGGAATAAAAACCGAATCGTATCCGAAACCATTCGTTCCTTTTTCTTCTGTAGTGATGTGGCCTTTGCAAATACCTTCAAACTGGTACTCTTTCCCATCAAGTATTAAAGAGATAACCGTACGGAATTGAGCTGCCTTGTTGCCATTGTGCGAAAGATGATGCAACAGTTTTTGTGTGATGCTGCTAAAGTCAGGATCATTATCTGCATAGCGGGCGCTTTTTACACCAGGCCCGCCATTCAAAGCATCCACTTCAAGGCCGGTGTCTTCGCTAAAGCAATTATCATTGGTAAGCTTATGAATAACAGCTGCTTTTTCTGAAGCATTGGCTTCCAGTGTATCATGCGGCTCGGGAATGTCAATTAAGATGCCGGCTTCTTTTAAAGTTTTTATCTGGAAAAGATCATTTAACGCAACCCTTATCTCGTCGGCTTTGTGCTGGTTGTTAGTAGCAAATATCAGTGTAGGTAAAGACATCAGTTAAAATGTTTTTGAAGACCCTGCCATAATTGTTTTTTGAGGGATATATCTGCTCCAATGATATTCAGTGCAGGGGCACTTAAATAAAATTGCCCGTTGTAACCCTGCAATTGAAAATGCGGGAAGTTCAGGGGAAAATCAAGCTTTGCAGGATCAGTTCCAAACAATAAAATAGTAGAAGGATTTAATGCTTTATTCAGGCTGCTGTAATCAGCATGACTATTCTTATGAAAATTGATCAGTGCAATATCTGCCATCGATAATTTACAGGCAGTTAAAATACCTACCAACAGGTTAAGGTCATTGTCCTGTAAAAAAGCCGCAGCAGGTTCATTAACAACGATCAGTATATTTTTTTCATTGTTGCCCAGCCAGTTAAAACCAGGGCTATTGTTGTTTTCCGGCGCCACTTTTATAGTATTCAAATCAACCAGTGCTTTACTGTACAATTTTTCTACCAGTAAGGGGCTCAGTTGAATATTGTCTAAACTCATAAAACCTGCTTTTACTCCCTTTAAATTTCGTTTCTTTGCGTAAAATTAATGAATATGATTGCAGCCGCCGATTTTAATATTACGAAGATTGACCGTAGTAAACTTAACGACATTAACCTGGAGAATATTCCCTTCGGAAAATTCTTTTCAGACTACATGCTGGAAGTTGATTACGAGGACGGAGAATGGAAAACTCCGGAAATAAAACCTTACCAGCCTTTGCTGATGGAACCTTCTTTAGCTGCCATCCATTATGGCCAGGCTATTTTTGAAGGGGTTAAAGCTTACAGGACCGAAGCAGGCGATGTACAGGTATTCCGTCCATACGATAATTATAAAAGATTCAACCAGAGTGCTGTAAGGATGCAGATGCCGGAAGTACCGGAAGATATTTTTATGGAAGGGATGAAACTGCTGATCTCTATGGATAAGAACTGGGTGCCATCACAGGCAGACCATTCTTTATATATCCGCCCGTTCATGTTTAGCACTGATGAAATGATAGGAGTAAGGCCAAGTGAGAAATACAAGTTCATGATCATTTTAAGCCCTACAGGACCTTATTACAGCGCTCCCATGCGTATTTATGTAGAAGAACAGTATGTACGTGCCGTACCGGGTGGGGTAGGTTATGCAAAAGCTGCGGGTAACTATGGAGCTGCCATGTATGCTACTGCTGAAGCTAAAAAGAAAGGATACGACCAGGTTTTATGGACAGATGCTTACGAGCATAAATATGTACAGGAATGTGGTACTATGAACGTATTCTTCATTATCGGGAATACCGCTATTACCCCGGATCTTGACCAGGGAACCATTTTGGCCGGTGTAACGAGGGATAGCGTTATCACTGTATTGAAAGATATGGGCTTTAATGTAGAAGAAAGGCCATTGAACATTGAAGATGTGATAGATGCGTACAAAGCAGGGCTTTTGTACGAGGTGTTCGGTACAGGCACTGCCGCTACCATTTCTTCTATAAAAGAGCTGCGTTACAAGGATTTTGTGATGGAATTTGACGTAACCAAGTGGAAAACAGCGCCTGAGGTGAAAAACAGGCTGAATGATATCCGTTATGGCAAATCTGCAGATAAGCATGACTGGATGGCTAAAATCTGATCAATAATTACATAGATATTTAATACAAAACCGCCTGTCAGGGGCGGTTTTGTATTAAATGTTGAAAAAAGTGGAATATTTTTTCCAAATCTGTTTTGTAATTGAACCATAATACTTACCTTTGCCGTCCGAAAAAAAAGGTTAATTAATGCCAACTATTCAACAATTAGTAAGAAAAGGTAGAGAAATTATCAAGGCGAAAAGCAAATCAAGGGCCCTGGACGCTTGTCCTCAGCGCCGTGGGGTTTGTACAAGGGTTTATACCACCACGCCTAAAAAACCAAACTCTGCCTTGCGTAAAGTAGCAAAAGTTCGTTTGACAAATAAAATTGAGGTGATCGCTTATATCCCGGGTGAAGGTCATAACCTGCAGGAGCACAGTATCGTTCTGATCCGTGGTGGCAGGGTAAAAGATTTACCAGGTGTACGTTATCATATCGTTCGTGGTAGTTTGGATACAGCGGGTGTAAAAGACCGTAAACAAAGCCGCAGTAAATACGGTACTAAAAAAGCAAAAAAATAATAACTAACCTTGGGCTTAAGCCCAAAGGAATTCAAAAATAGAATACAATGCGTAAAGCACAAGCCAAGAAACTCCCTTTAGCACCGGATCCAAAGTTTAACGATAAACTGGTTACCCGTTTCGTTAACAACCTGATGTGGGAAGGTAAAAAAAGTGGAGCATTCAATATTTTTTACGATGCACTGGATAAAGTAGCAAAAGTAACAGGTGAAGACGGGTACGAAGTTTGGAAAAAAGCTTTGACTAACATTACTCCAGGTGTGGAAGTTCGCAGCCGTCGTATTGGTGGTGCTACTTTCCAGATCCCAAGTGAGGTTCGTCCTGACAGGAAGATCTCTTTGAGCATCAAATGGATGGTACGTTACAGCCGTGAAAGAAATGGCCGTAGCATGGCAGATAAATTAGCGAACGAGATCGTCGCTGCAAGCAAAGGTGAAGGTGCATCTTTCAAAAAGAAAGAAGATACACACCGTATGGCTGAAGCGAATAAAGCTTTCGCTCACTTTAAGGTTTAATAAATGAACTCTTAATAAAATCAAAACCGTTCTGAAAAGAACGGTTTTTTTATTGGTGTATAGTTCGATGATGTAGACCTATTGCTTGATCAGCTTATTTTGAGAAACAAAACCTCCTTTAAAGTAAAATACTACCGTATAAATACCTTTTGCAAGTGATTGTACAGAAACTGAGGAAGAATTGCCCTTTTTCTCAAAAACCTTTTTACCGGCCAGGTCAAAAATAACGAGCTGGTCGAAGTCGTGACCATTAGTACGTTCTACAAAGAAATTATCTGAAACAGGATTAGGATAGATATTCATTAGTTTATTTGTGCCGGAAGCGATACTTATAACCGAAGAATACTCTGAACTCCCATCAAAATCAATCATCTTCAGGCGATAAAAACTACGCTCATAAACAGGCCGGTGTTTAAAACTATAAGACAAAATAATATTACTGTTACCTGCCGCCGCCTGTTCGCCAATTTTTGTAAAATTCATCCCATCCTTACTTAACTCTACTTCAAATGAGCTGCTGTTTATTTCCTGGGCAGTTTTCCAGTAGATTGTATTGAAGTTATTTTCATTTCTACCTTTCAGTTCAATCAGTTTAACAGGAACAAGGATATTAGGACAGCCTATGTCTGTTGGCGTAGAACTATTGCCGGCAACGCCGGTGCCCAATTGCCCATAAGAATTCATTCCCCATGCCCAGATTGTTCCATCAGTTTTTAATGCCATGGAATGTTGTGAGCTAGAAGCTTCCACCTGATCGTAGCTTCCGGTAAGCCCTACCTGAACGGGAATATTGCTAAAAGAGCCAGAAACGCCCAATTGCCCCCTGTTATTAAAACCCCATGACCAGACGGTGCCATTATTTTTTGTAGCCAAAGTATAGAGGGGACCTGCTGAAACTGATTTCCAATCGAGATCAGTACCTGCCTGCTGTGGTGAAAGTTGATTTGCTATAGTAGTACCATTACCAAGTTCACCATTATAACTTTCTCCCCAGGTCCACAAGCTACCATTTGTTTTTACTGCACAGGCATGAGACGAGCCCATTGATATGTCAGCCCAATCAGTATCTGTACCTACTTGTGTTGGAATAAAAGCATGATTTGTCGTTCCATTTCCAAGAATGCCAAAAGAATTGAAGCCCCAAGTCCAGATGGTTCCATTGTTTTTTAAGGCAATAATACACATACTATGCAAGTCAAATTTTACCCAATCATTTGCTGTTCCTATTTGGGTGGGAACAGCAACGTCGGTTTCAGAACCCCGTACACCATTACCTTGAAGACCATAAAAATTGGAACCCCAACCCCAAAGGGTACCATCGGTTTTCAAAACCAATGTAAAATTATTTCCATCTACTACCTGTTTCCAGTTGTTGGCAGTGCCCACCTGCATTGGGGTACGATAAAATCCATTAAAGGTACCATCACCAATTGCACCATAACTATTGGTGCCCCATGCCCATAAAGTGCCGTCGTTTTTAATAGCATGTGCAAATCCACCACCTGCAGCTACTTGTTTCCAGTCAGTATCGCTGCCTATCTGGTGAGGTAAAATATAATTGAAGTTATTGCCAGATGCAAGTTGTCCGGTGTTATTTCTTCCCCAGGCCCAAAGCGTTCCATCCGTTTTAACTGCGAGGGTAAATTCAGCACCGCCTGCTACCTGCTGCCAGCACTGCGCCTGAACCTGGTTCCCAGAAAAGATGCACAACATAAAAAGGCCGCTGAAAAATAATGAGACAAGCTTCATAAGCTGAATTTTACCCTAAGGTAAAAAAATAACATACTTAAACTTGCTTATTTAACAGAGATATACTGATCTGAACAATAAATGAACTCTTAATAAAATCAAAACCGTTCTGAAAAGAACAGTTTTTTTATTGAGTTTATAGCTTTAGTTCCTGGTTAGAGCTTTCCTTATTTAGCCAGCAGTTTTTTAACCAACTCTTTCAATTCTTCAATCTCTTTCTGCTGTTCCTTTACTGCATTGATCAGCATGTAGGTCATTGCGCTATTGTCTACATTTAGGTATTCTTTATCTTCTTTTTTAAAACTCCCTACCATATAAGGCGCAATTTTTTGCATTTCCTGGGCTATAACGCCTATATGTTGTCGCTTTGTATCATAACCACTTTGCTGGTTATAATGATAGTAAACAGGGTTGATGTTCTTTAATTGTGCAAGTCCGTCGGTATAAGGCTCGATATTTTCTTTCAGCCTGGCATCGCTGGTTGCTGTCCAGCTGCCGCCGCCGGGTTTAGAGGCAGTGCCGCCTGTTTCAAGCGCTCCACCTCCATTTTGTAAATACAATGTAACAGCAGTTTCACCGTTTCTTGCCATTATTTCGTTGTTATCCATTACGATATTGGTACTATATGTATTACCTATCACCAGGTATCCCGACCTTTCAAGCAGGGTCGCATCAGTGCCACCTACAACATGGAGTCTTACCTGCGGGTCATCGGTACCTATTCCCACACCGCCCCATCGCCGCACGACCATTGCGTTTTCCCGGTGGGAATCATCTACACCATTACCAACAATAAAAAGTGGTGTGCCATAACTCAGTTGCTGCTCTGCACCTATGATAGGCTGGTTGTAGGTGCCTACCACTGTACTGCCAAAACCTCTTGCCGCAACATGCCAACCTATCGCTGTGGAGTTGGCGGCTTGTGCCAGGCATCCCTGCCCCATGGCAGTGGAATAGTCTCCCGAAGCATCATTGAAAGAGCCGAATGCGGTAGCATATTGACCATAGGCATCTGTATTAAAACCCATGGCTACGGAACAATTGCCCCATGCACGGCCCTCGTAGCCTGCGGCAAAGGAAAAATTACCTGTTGCATTGCACTGCTGACCAAAAGCGGCTGCATAATTGCCTTTTACATCTAATGTATTTCCTGAGCCAAAGGAACCCGTACCTTTTACTTTGTTATTTCTCCCGAAGGCAGTAGAATAATTCCCGATACTGTCCATATGCATGGATGTGTTGCCCGCCACAGTGTAACCTGCCCGGAAAGCAGCTTTGTCGGAGTACCACATCATCCGACGGCCGGTTCCCAGCGAAGTGGCAGAAGGTGTAGCCGTTACGTCGCCCGTATTGGTAAAAATAACAGAACCTTCTGCTACATGCAGCTGGGCCTGTGGGCTCGTGGTGCCGATACCTACCTGTTGTGCATGAAGGCAGGCGCTAAATCCGGTTAAAATGATCGTAGTAAATAAGCGTTGCATATAGTGGCGTTTTTTGTTAGCCAAAGTTGAGATATGCAGCACATGCTATCAATAGCGAAATAGGGTGAGTTTATGCAGGGGTATTTATCCTTTATGATAATCAATTGGTTATAAGTTATCTGTGTCAGCATTTTGTACAGCGGGCAAACCGGGGAAGTTTCTCTGTAGATTTTGAGTTTTTTAGCTTTGTTTTATGGGTAAAACCTTATCTTTGCGCCGCTAAATGCTCCGACATAACTGGAAGGCAACGGACGATTTAGCAATATATGAGAGCATAATACATCATATCAACCCACCCCAACGGATAAAACCGGCTACTACGGGGTTTAAAGCTTCAACCAGCTTTACAGAGTTCCATATAGATACATAAGTACAAGAGTGCGACGCCAATGAAGATCAGCAGAAATTCAAAAGCCGGGCACCTAAAAAATAAATTTCAAACACTAAATTCTAAATACTAAATAAAATGGCTGATTTAAAATTTCAGAGAAACTTTGGTATTGCCGCTCATATTGATGCCGGTAAAACCACTACTACTGAGCGTATCCTGCGCTACACAGGTATGATCCACAAGATCGGTGAGGTGCACGATGGTGCTGCCACTACCGACTGGATGGAACAGGAAAAAGAACGTGGTATTACCATTACTTCTGCGGCTGTTAGCTGCCAGTGGAACTTCCCGACTGTATTGGGTAAAGCCACTCCTGAAACAAAAAAATATAATTTCAACATTATTGATACTCCGGGCCACGTGGACTTTACTGTAGAGGTAGAGCGTTCCATGAGGGTACTGGATGGCCTGATCGCTTTGTTCAGTGCGGTGGATGGTGTAGAACCACAGTCTGAAACCGTATGGCGCCAGGCTAACCGCTACAATGTACCACGTATCGGTTTCGTAAATAAAATGGACCGTGCAGGTGCTGACTTCTTAAACGTAGTTAAGCAGGTAAGAGAAATGCTGGGTTCTAAAGCTGTTCCTTTACAGTTGCCAATTGGTGCTGAAGACAACTTTACGGGTGTGGTAGATCTTATCAAAATGAAAGGTATCATCTGGCACATGGAAACAGAAGGTATGACTTTTGACGAAGTTGCTATCCCTGAAGATATGGTGGAAGAAGCCAACGAGTGGAGAGCTCAGCTGGTAGAAGCCGTTGCTGAATACGATGACACTTTGATGGAAAAATTCTTTGAAGATCCAAACAGCATTACTGAAGCTGAAATTCATGAAGCGATCCGTAAAGCAACTGTTGACCTGAGCATCGTTCCGATGATGTGTGGTTCTTCTTTCAAAAATAAAGGTGTACAAACTGCACTGGATGCGGTTTGCCGTTACCTGCCTTCACCATTGGATATCGAAGATACCAAAGGTACTGACCCAGACACTGGTGCAGAATTGGTACGTAAAGCAGATCCGAAAGAACCATTTGCAGCCCTGGCATTTAAAATTATGACCGATCCTTTTGTGGGTCGTCTGGCATTCTTCAGGTGCTATAGTGGTCACCTCGATGCTGGTTCTTATGTACTGAACGTAAGAAGCGGTAAGAAAGAGCGTATCAGCCGTATCATGAAAATGTTTGCGAACAAACAAAACCCGATCGATTTCATCGAAGCTGGTGATATCGCTGCAGCAGTAGGTTTTAAAGAGATCAAAACCGGTGATACCTTGTGCGATGAAGATCACCCGATCACTTTGGAGAACATGTTCATCCCTGAGCCTGTGATCGCTATCGCTGTTGAGCCTAAAACACAGGCTGACGTTGATAAAATGGGTATGGCTATCGCCAAACTGGTCGAAGAAGATCCTACACTGCGTG
>CAYOLS010000036.1:0-2323 GCA_964404845.1 uncultured Ferruginibacter sp.
GTTTTTTTCATATGTAGTAAACTGTCTAATTTTATTGCACCCAACTAATAAAAAAACGCAATAAGTAAGTATTTTTAAACGTTTAAAAAACAGTATTGATATCCATTTGCTATAGCCATTTCATTTTTTTGAGCAAACCTTATCACAGCTCTATTAATGTTAGGATATTTTAGCGTATTTATTATTCCTTTCTCACTTCATCTTCCCCAATATCTCCTTCATCAACTCAACCTTCTCCCTCTCACTTGTCAGCAGCCTTTCAAACAATTCCATCACTTTATCAAGAGGATTAAAAGTGCATTGATAGTTCATCGCAGATGCAACAGCATTGTCTTTAAAGTCATGGAAGGTATTAGAAAAGATATTAATCGCCTGTTCGTCATCCAAATTTTGAAATGCTTCTATGGGCAATTTCATTATAGCCGATACTTGTTGGAGAATTTCCGGCTCTATTACTTCTTTCTGTTCCAGCAGCGAAACCTTTCTTTGATTCCAGTCATCACCTAACTCAAGTGCCAGGGCCTCCTGCTTAATACCAAGCATTTCCCTAAAGCGCTTTATGTTTCGGCCCTGGTGTATTGTTTTTTCCATAAGGGTTTATTTTTTGGTTGAAACAAATATACAAAAGGGGTTTGCTAAAATAACAAGTAATTTATTGCTTTTAAACGCTAAAATACCGGCATCCGAAAATTGCAAAAATGATGGCTTATTTACAACTTGGTGGCTTAAAACCCGTACACTATGCCAATACAAACAAATGCCCTTACCGGGCCGGTTTTTTTTAAACCTGCATGCCTGCCACCGGCTTTGCTGGATAAATACGAAACGATGACCAATACGGCTAACGGCCTTGCTGCCATTGAGGCCTGCGTGGAAATTATTAAAGAATACCACAGCTGCTTTGACAGCAGAGATGTGCAGCAGGATATGTGGCTGCTGCTGTGTGGTACCATGTGCAATGACGATATAGATGAGCTAAGGAATGCGGATAACCGCCGCAACCTGCTGTTCTTTTACGAGTTTACGCTGATGCTGCTGGATGCAGTGTATTTGCTGCATGGCTATGGGCGGCAGGTAAAAAAGAAGGAGTGAGATTGCGAAAGGGCTTAGCGCTTCCAGTTCTTTCTTTCGAAGAACCACCATTTGTTTTTACGGTATTCTTCTTCGTACTTAAGGTGAAAGCCGGTGATACTTTTTTCCTGCAGGTGCCTGATGGCTTCTTCTACAGAATCGGTAAAGAGGCAAAGATCAAGATCTTCGGGTGAGATGGTGCCGGCGCCTTTCATCATTTCAATGTGCTCAATAATGTCTTTGTGGAATTTGGTATCGAAGATGATGATAGGGAACTGGCTTATTTTACCGGTTTGGATAAGGGTGAGGGCTTCAAAATATTCATCGAGGGTACCAAAGCCGCCGGGCATTACCACGAAGGCGTAGGAATATTTGAGCAACAATGTTTTTCTTACAAAGAAGAATTTGATGTTGACCCATTTATCGAGGTAGGGATTGTGTACCTGCTCGTGGGGCAGCTCTATATTACAGCCTACGCTCCTGCCGCCTACTTCTCTTGCGCCTCGGTTGGCGGCTTCCATAATGCCGGGGCCGCCGCCGGTCATGATGGTGAAGCCGAGTTTAGCTATTTCGCCGGATATTTTTTGTGTTTGCTTGTAAAACTCGTGATCTTCTTTAAACCTGGCGGAGCCGAAAACGGTTACGCATGGGCCTACGGAGTGGAGCTTGCGGAAACCTTTTATAAATTCGAAAAATACACTGATGGTAAATTTTAATTCCTGCCAGCGGCTTTGGGGGCCTTCTAAAAACCGTATCTCTTTTTTAACGTCGTTGGGTGTTGTAGTCATGGTTTCAATTTAGTGAAAAATGCATAATGGCTATTAGAAAATTAAAAAGTAGGGTATTGTTGCGGGAGTTTTAACATTATAAAAAATGCAGTTTACTATGGAGCTGTCAGCCTGAGCATAAGCGAAATATCTGCTGATTGGGTGATTGAGATGCTTCGTGCCTCAGCATGACAGGATGCAAGAGTATGTAGCTTTTGAAAGCATATGCTGGTTATAGGAATAAAGCATTTACTACGGAGCTGCCATCCTGATGAAGGAAGGATCTGATGGTTTGGGGGGGGGTGAGATGCTTCGTGCCTCAGCATGACAGGATGCAAGAGTATGTAGCTTTTTAAAGAATATGCTGGTTACAGGAATAAAGCATTTACTACGGAGCTGTCATCCTGACGAAGGAAGGATCTAATGGTTTGGGGGTGAGATGCTTCGTGCCTCAGCATGACAGGACGAAGCGGTAAATGCTATTA
>CAYOLS010000036.1:2423-20997 GCA_964404845.1 uncultured Ferruginibacter sp.
AGAAGATGTAAAATGGTTGGAGGACTGGAAGGTATAATAGTACTGTCATCCTGATGAAGGAAGGATCTGATGGTTTTTTGGGGGGGGGGTGAGATGCTTCGTGCCTCAGTATGACAGGATGCAAGAGTATGTAGCTTTTGAAAGCATATACTGGTTACAGGAATAAAGCATTTACTACGGAGCTGTCATCCTGACGAAGGAAGGATCTAATGGTTTGGGGACTGAGGTGCTTCGTGCCCCAGCATGGCAGCAACCTTTCAATTGAAAAAACAAAAAGCGGCACTTTTAAAGCGCCGCTATAGGCCAGCAACGGCCATTCCAGAAATACTATTTAAGCCCAGGTGATATCGCCGGGATTGAGGGCTGCAATAAATTCGTTGGTTACTTTTTGACCGGAGGCGATCATTTTTTTCATTTCTGCAGGATCGAATGTCAATCCACCAGGACCGCCGCCCAATGGTTCTTTGGGACGGAAGGTGAAAAACTTAATGGGCATTTTATCTTCGTAGGGATTCTCTTTTCCTTTCACCCTGAAGTATTCATCTACCTGCGCAGGATCGATACCTGCCCGTTTCATTTTCTTTTTTACGGCATCAATGTATTCGAGCGCTGCATTGTATTGAGAGGGAATGATGAGGTCATTTTTTCCAACATCTTCCGTAAAGATATCAATGGTCTGCTGCAGTATGGGAAAGATGGTTTTAAACTCGGTATCTACAATTACCTTTTGGCCGGTGGAAAGCAGTACGGTAAATATTTCTGTAGCGCCGTTGTCTATTGCCATTTCCACGCCTGCGTATTCTCTTACACCGCCATCTACAAACTGGAAACCGGGATTGGCTTCGCCGGGTACATTTTTGTTGATCTTAATGGGCGGCATGAACACGGGCTGGCAGGCAGATGCCATGAGTGCTTTACGGAAATGATCGGCGCTGGTGAGTGTTCTTACTTCGTAACTATCAGAAGTGGCGGGGTTGGGATCATTGGTAAACACCACGAGCTCGCTTGTTTGCAGACAGGTAGTAGTGAGGTAGATCTTCTTACCACTGTCCTGCAATACCTGGTAATTGTCATCATTGTAATATTGTTCAATAAGCTCCCATAAAGGATTTGCATCGAATATGGAATGCTGGCCGAGGCGGTCGCCAAGGTTGCCTTTTTTAATGATGTTCTCTGTTTTTTGCGTGGTGTACAATTCTTCCAGCAGGTCGTAAGCGCCCATGGCTGCAAGGGGCACAATGAGTGAACCGGTGCTGGTGCCTACATATGTATCAAATTCGAGATTAGGGTACTCCTTGAGTAATCTTTTAATAACCCCGACAGCAAAAGCGCCTTTTGAGCCGCCTCCGCTAACAACCAATGCTCTGCTCATAAAATAGAGTTTGTTAGTTAAAGATTTCTTTTGTCTTTTTGATCTTGCTGATGCGGATGCCTAATGCGGTTTGCAGCCACCAGGTATTGTGCTCATAATCTCTGTGTGCAGTAAGGCCGAGCACGAGCTTATTGAGCAGGTCAACATGAATGCCGCCGCCTGCGAGCTTTTGTTTATTGGTGCCCCATAAATGATCGGCGGTTAAATGAAGGTTGGCAGCGCCGCCGAAGGGGTTAACATTAAAGCTTTTTAATTTTACAGAAATGGTGGGGCCAAATTGTGCATCCCATCTTTTATTGGCGTAGAAGCCACCGGCAATAATACCTGCTCTTAACTTATGCTCAATAATACCGATCTGCGGGATGACCTGCAGGCCACCGGTATACAGGTCAACACCCTGGTGAAAATTGGTGATGAGACCATTGTGCAGCTTTGCATGCATGATGAATCCTTTTGGAAATTCAGTGTCCTGTGCGAAGGAAAGTTTGCTGATGCAAAGAGAAGTGATGGTGAGCAGTACAATAATGGTGCTTTTTAGTTTCATACGTACATTTTAATGGCATAAAATTAAATAAGCAATTTATTGAATACAATACGCTATTCGGGTTATATGATTACGAATTAGGCGAATTGCACGAATTACACGAATTGTAGGGTTGGTACCGAAGGTCAGACCCGGGAGGATTAAGAATATTATTGATTACACGAATTGAAGCGAATTATACGAATTAGAATTACAAGAATTATTACGCTCTGCGTCTTTTGCGTTGCTCTCTTTGCGTCTTTGCGTTAAACAAAACAGATTGCAACTATATGCAAGCAGCCAACTTCCTTATTTCGCATTTCTTATTCCTTATTTAATATTCTTCAACCACTTCACCGTCTCTTCAGCTATCTTATAATTAAAATTTCCTTTGTTGTATTGCTGTGCTTTAAAATTGGCGGCGGCTTCTTTCCAGTCTTTGCTCTTCATCATAAAATGATCGATATCATCAATGGTGATCCAGGTGGCGGTACCGGGGTGTGCGGTGTTCACTGTTTCCCTTATCATAAAAGGTTCTACCAACGAACATTGTTCATAATCGGCTCCGCCATGAATGATGAGCACTGGTGCATTTACCTGTTTCCATGTTTCGGCCATGTTGAGCGAATCGAGCTGCATCCAATAGCGCCAGTGGCGTCCCCACATGTTGTTGCTACCCTTGGTATAATTAAGATCGCTTACTGCGAGTTCTTTGTATTCAGGAATATTGTAGAGTTGTTCGGGAGATTTTTTAAGTACAAAAAATTCGTAGTACAGTTTCTGGATGCCTCTTACAAATTCTTCCGTTTGCTGGTAAGTAAAATTTTCGAGCAGAGGTTTTTGTACCCGGTGCATTTCCAGCAAAAATTCGCTCCATGGCCTGAAGGTGCAGGCGAATACCATTACACCTTTGGGCTGGTGCCTTTTGGCAACTTCGGGCGCTACTACCCCACCCATGGAATGGCCCCAGATGAAAAGATTTTTCTTATCAACAAAAGATAATTTTTCCATGTATTGATAGCCGGCATCAAAGCTTTCAATTTCATTTACAAGATCAGCTTCGGAACAGGGTACACAATCATAACTATCTCCCAGCCCTGATTTTTCTACGGTGATGACTGCATAACCTGCGTTCACCCATTCGTACAACAGTTTCCCATTGTAGCTGTTGGCATAACCTTCTATGCTGCCGCAACCATAGCCTGGTATCAGTAAAATAGCTGGGCAATTGGTCTTGTCTTTTGGTTTGCGTGTGATAGCTCTCAGGTAACCGCCACGGAACGGCACCCAATCGTATTGTATATCTGCGAATGGAGATGTTTCGTAAGGGCGCATCACTGCTTTTGTTGCAGCAGTTTTTTCTTTGCTGTCGCTGATGTATTTTACCGTTAACGCATCTCCTGCTCTTAATGGTGAAACCACGGCACTATATTGTTCCATGGTAGTAACTGCTTTACCATTCAGCGCTGTTATCACATCTTCTTTTTTTAAAGGAAGCGTTGCAAAGGTGGAATTGGGCAATATGCTGTCTACCCTGATGCCTTTTTCTACGGGCTTGCCTATAAGACCAATGATAGCTTTGCGGGCGGGTTGTGCGCCGGCAGTTATTCCAATTAAAAAAAGTACGGAGGCAAAGAATAATTGTTTCATGTCGCTTGATTATAAATATGAAAATATTGATGCAGGTACTAAATCGGAAACAGAGTTTGCTTAAAGGAATGAAGCAATGACAAGTGGGTGACCGGTGGCTGTACAGTGACGGATATTTACTAAACCGGTTTACCTGCTTAACAGGAGCGGTAAACAATTTCTGCGGGCAGCGGCCTCTTCACCTATCTTTGCAGCTCTTTAAACTTACCTTCCTGATATACCGATGATAAAAAAGCTCGCAATCGCACTGGCCACTATTTTATTGTGTTCAACCGCTCAAAGCCAATCCAACACTGGTAAATACTTAACCAATTACATTAAGGTGTGGGGATTTTTAAAATACTATCACCCGGCAATGGGCTGCGGGAAGATGGATGCAGATTCATTGTTCCTGCAATTTGCGGGCAAGGTAAGTGCTGCAGGTAATGACAAGGCTTACCGGCAATTGTTGCTGGATATGCAGCATGTGCTGGGTTATGTAAAACCGGCGGCAGTATCAAAAAATACGACCAGGCTTTTTACCATCAACGATCATACATCCCGCATCATACATGATAAACTGGTTCCGGCTGAAATAAGAAAGCAAATGCAGTTGCTGCGCAGGCAGGGTTATACAGACAGCCTGCATCAATACATGCCTGCCAGTTTCTTCGGCTCTGATATTCCTGCTGAAAAGGAATTTGCTGACATACAATATCCCAATCCTGGTTTCCAGCTGCTGGCCCTTGCCCGCTACTGGAATACTATTGAATACCTGTTCCCTTACAAGTATATGATCTCCAAAGACTGGGATGCTATTTTAAAAGAGCAGGTAAATGCGTTTGCAAAACCAATGACCGCCGTAGATTTTGAACGCCACCTGCTACAGCTCAATGCGGCAATAGAAGATTCGCATGGAGGCATTGTTTCTATAAAGCAATCCGGGAAAATATACGGCTCCTGGTTTCCTCCTTTTACATTCCGGTTTGCGGGTGATTCCATTGTTGTAACAGATTATATCGACAGCCTCTCCTGCCTGGAGCAGGATATCCGCAAAGGCGATGTGATCATCGGCATCAACGGGAAAACGATCAAACAACAACTGGCTGCCAAAGAAAGCCTGGTTTCGGCTTCCAATCTTCATAAAAAGAAAAGCCTGCTTGCAGCTATTCCTTTATTAATGCCTTTGCGAAGCGTGGATAGTACGCTAAACATTCGCCTGCTGAGAAATAAGCAACCGGCAGACAAAAAGCTTGCTTTACAGCAGCTTGTAAAAAAAGAGGTTGTTGAGAATATAAACAGGCTTTACAAAAAACAAAATGGCTACCTGGGTCGTACACAAAATGATTTCATCCTCCGGTCTGTCAATAAAGATATTGCACAGGTGGATGCTGCAGGCCTTAGCATTTTATTCAACAACAGCGTTGATGACAAGCCGGTTGATTCTGTATTGCAGCTGATGAGGGCACATAAAAAAGCGATCCTGCTTGACATGCGTTGTTATTCCACGCAAGCGGTCATTTATAATAAGCTGTTGCCGGCACTTGGCTGGGAATTGAAACCATTTTTATCATTACAGGCACATTTCCGGCGTTTTCCGGGCACTTATTATGAGAAAGATATTTTTAGTTCGGTTCCCCGCATGCCGCTGATGCAGCCATACACCGGTAAAGTTATCCTGCTGGTTAACGAAAGAACACATAGCCAGTCGGAAATGATCACTATGATCCTGCAGGCCAGCGGACCCGTGATAGTAGTGGGCACTCAAACTTCCGGCGCCGACGGAGACCTTATCGACCTGCCGGTACCCGGAGGGTATACGCTTAACTTTTCCGGCAGGCATGTAGCCTACCCTGATGGCACAGCTTCGCAAAAGCTCGGCGTTAAAAGAAATGTAAAGGTAAATTATACTACCGCCGGCATTGCCAACGGCAAAGATGAGATACTGGAAGCTGCCTTGCAACTGCTGCAATAAATATTGTTGCTTCTCCCCGTCTCACCGCCTTCCCGGCATCCTCTAATTGTGAAGAATACCGGATTCGAACCGGCGACCTCTTTCCCGAATGCTTTCGGGACAGCAAGCGCTATTACTATAAAATAAAAAAAGCTGTAGACAATCTACAGCTTTGTGGAGAATACCGGATTCGAACCGGTGGCCTCTTGCATGCCATGCAAGCGCTCTAGCCAACTGAGCTAATCCCCCAAACGGATTGCAAATATAAAGGTTTGTATAAACCATCAAAAAGTATTTTCACAGGAAATATTTCTTGTATATGACCAAAATGTCTACAAATTCCCGGACTGCCAAAGACAAAATGGGGAAACCCTACCCATTGCTGTTGCCAGTTGACGTTTAAAATATCTGGCCTGATTAATGATATTCTTTAAACGGTTTTTCATAGGATATTGGATTTTAAACGGGGCTGGATTTTTATCCTGGTCCCTTTTTTATTTTAGCCCCTAGCCACCTCCAATCTTTATAAAATCCTTATATACTGGGTTGTAATTTTATATATTACTAATAAGTTCCCAACTAATTTTGCCTTGTAAAAGCAGCAAATGAAAGAACTCTTTATCAACCGGCTAAGCAAACTCCAGCAATTACTGTTAAGCATGTTATTAATAATAGCAGTAGCAGGTGCCTGTTTCCCGTTTACCGGTATCATTGGTTATAAAGTAGTGGCATTCATTTTACTGATCACCGTTTCTATCATCGCAGTTCTATTCGACATTGTTCCTGTATTTATCTCTGCCATTGTAACGGCACTTACCTGGGATTTCTTTTTTATTCCGCCTAAGTTTACACTGCACGTAGATTCTGCCGAAGATATCAGCCTGCTGGGCATGTACCTTGTGATCGCCCTCATCAATGCTGTGCTTACCTATAAAATAAGACAGGTTGAAAAGATCGCCCTGAAAAAAGAAGAGAAGGCCAATACCATCAAATTGTACAACACGCTTTTAAATTCGCTTTCGCATGAACTGCGCACACCGATAGCTGCCATCATCGGCGCTACAGATAACTTACAGACCAACAGCAGCAACCTTACGCCTTTGAATAAAAATGAACTGATAGGCGAAATTTCCAAAGCATCGTTCCGGCTCAATCAGCAGGTAGAGAACCTGCTCAATATGTCGAGGCTGGATTCTGGTTTTATTCAACCAAAAAAAGACTGGTGCGATATCATTGAGCTGGTATATGATGTGGTAAAAAGAATTGAGAACAGCAACAGCCAGCATAAGATCACTGTCAACATCAACCCTTCTATTCCTTTGTTTAAAACAGATAAGGGAATGCTGGACCAGGTGATCTACAATTTGCTCAACAATGCTATCCAGTATACGCCGCCGGGAAGCAGTATTGATATCGTAGCTGCATGCTACGGAGATGTGCTGCAGCTGAACATTGAAGACAATGGCAATGGATTCCCTGAAGAAGAAATAGACCAGGTGTTTGATAAATTTTACCGGTTAAAAAATACAGCGCCGGGTGGTACTGGTCTCGGACTGTCCATTGTAAAAGGTTTTACAGAGGCGCTGGGTGGTACTGTGAGTTTAACGAATAAAGATACAGGTGGTGCCAGCTTCCAGGTAGCATTGCCGGGAGAAACATCTTACCTTAAAAATCTTAAAAATGAATAACGCATTTCAAATACTGGTGATAGATGATGAGGCGCAGATTAGAAAGCTGCTGGAAATTACTTTAGAGAGTAACCAGTACATTGTTCAGCAGGCGGCTACAGGTAAGGAAGGACTTATTATGGCTGCGAATCATCCTCCTGATCTTATTGTGCTGGACCTTGGATTGCCTGATGAAAGTGGTCATACTGTTTTATTAAAACTAAGAGAATGGTACACCAATCCTGTCATTATACTGAGTGTGCAAAGCAATGAAGAAGATATTATCAAAGCGCTGGACAATGGTGCCAATGATTACCTGATAAAACCATTCCGCACCGGTGAGCTGCTGGCAAGGATACGTTCTGCCATCAGGGGAAAAATAAGCGAAGAAAGCGATCCTGTCATCAAAGCGGGATCGATAGAGATTGACCTGACTTCAAGACTCGTTAAGAACGGACATGAAATCATTAAGCTTACAGCAACTGAATACAACCTGCTGGCGCTGCTGGCAAAGAATGAGGGCAAGGTACTCACGCATCAATATTTATTAAAAGAAGTATGGGGCCCGGGATATTTAAATCAATCACAATACCTGCGGGTCTTTATCGGGCAGCTAAGAAAAAAAATTGAAGCGGATCCTAACCGCCCTGCTATTATCATTACAGAGTCTGGTGTTGGCTATCGCTTTATAAGCGCAGAATAATCCATTCACATATTAAAATTCGAACATGAAATCAAATACCAATTATTTGAACAGGGTTTCTATTGCCTCATTGCTGGTAGCGCTGGGCATTATTTACGGGGACATCGGCACCAGCCCGTTGTATGTAATGAAAGCGGTGATCGGTGAAAGAGAGATCAGCGAAACACTGGTGTACGGCGGTATTTCGCTGGTGGTTTGGACACTGGTGTTTCAAACAAGCATCAAGTATATATGGCTTACATTAAAAGCCGATAACCAGGGAGAAGGCGGTGTATTTTCTTTGTATGCACTGGTAAAAAGATACAGCCGTTTTTTAGTGATACCCACCATACTTGGCGCTACTACACTCCTGGCAGACGGTATCATAACACCTCCCATATCCATCGCTTCAGCCATTGAAGGATTGAATGGTGTAAAGGGTTTGGAAAATATTATTGTAGCGGGAAATAATTTAACGGTGGGCATTGTAGCAGGGATCATTTGCCTGCTGTTTTTCTTTCAAAGATTTGGCACACAAAAAATAGGCAGGGCCTTCGGTCCTATCATGGCAATATGGTTTGGCATGCTGCTGGTAATAGGCCTTGCTTCTATTGTGCAGCACCCTGGTGTGTTAAAAGCATTGAACCCACGTTATGGTTATGAGTTGCTGGTAAATTATCCGCACGGATTCTGGCTGCTGGGGGCTGTGTTCTTATGCACCACGGGCGCAGAAGCTTTGTACAGTGACCTGGGACACTGCGGCAGGAAAAATATACGGCTCACCTGGATGTTTGTAAAGCTGAGCCTTGTAACCAATTATCTTGGCCAGGCTGCCTGGCTGATGCAACAGAAAGGAAGCTATCTCGGCAGCAGCAATCCTTTCTTCGAGATCATACCTTCATGGTTTCTTTTGCCGGGGATCATCATTGCTACTTCTGCGGCCATCATTGCATCGCAGGCGCTGATTAGCGGTTCCTTTACATTGGTAAGCGAAGCCATGAACCTGAATTTCTGGCCAAGGGTTACGGTGCGCCAGCCCTCGGATATTAAGGGACAGATATACATTCCAAGCATTAACATCATCCTGTGGATCGGTTGTGTTTTAATGATCCTTTATTTCCGCAACTCTTCCCACATGGAAGCTGCTTATGGTTTTTCCATAACGGTGGCGATGATGATGACAACCGTGCTGCTGAACTATTACCTGATCTACCGCCTTAAGTGGAACCGCATTTTAATTGCGGTGATCATTGCTGTATTTGCTGTAATCGAAACTTCTTTTTTCATCGCCAACATTGCCAAGATCAAAGAAAGATGGATGTTCCTGTTTTTTGAGTTGTTCATTTTTATGGTGATGTACATCTGGTACTATGCAAGAAAGATCAACAATAAAAAAGTAAAGTTTGTGGACCTCGGGAAATACAGTCCCTTGCTGGTAGAGCTGAGCAACGATAGCAACATTCCCAAATTTGCCACACACCTGGTCTATCTTACCAAGGCCAATAGCCGCACACAGGTGGAAGAAAAGATCATACACTCTGTTTTTTCTAAAAAGCCCAAGCGGGCCGATGTTTACTGGCTCGTGCATGTAAACAGAACGGGCGAGCCTTATACTATGAGCTACGATGTAGCTGAACTGGTAGAAGACAAGCTGATCAAGATCAACCTGCACATTGGCTTCCGCATTCAGCCTAAAACGGAAATGTATTTTAAAAAGATCGTACAGGAGCTTATCCAAAACAAGGAACTCCATCTTCAGCCGGGCAATGATCATGCAAGCAAGTACAACCCTGATCCTGATTTCAAATTTGTGATACTGGAAAAATTCCTTTCTGTTGAAAATGAATTTTCACTCAAAGAAGGCCTGTTATTGAATGCTTATTTCAAACTGAAAGAACTGGGCGCAAGCGATGAAAAAGCATTTGGCATTGATAAGGATGATGTAGTGACAGAATACGCTCCTTTAGTTTTTCAGCCGGTAAAACAAACAGCATTATTAAGAGTAGAAAACAAACAAATATGAAAAAATACATGATGATCGCACTGCTGCCTTTTGGCTTAAACTCCTATGCGCAGGATAGCACTGCATCAAAAATCCCTTTTGCAGAAATGGACCTTAGCTGGATAAACGGGCAGAATCGTCAAACCGATTTTCCACTTACATTAAAAGATAAGAATGGAGAAACAATATTAACCGCCGTTGCCTACCTGGATGCCTATTACAATTACAATATGAATAAGCCAAAAGATAATACGCAAACCATTTCCAGTACCATTGGCCGGCACAATGAGTTTACCGTGAATGTTGCAAGCATCGGCATTGAAAGCAATTATAAAAATATCATCGGGCGGCTTTGGCTTCAAACGGGGCAAATGGCTTCTTTAATACAAGACCAGGATGCTACCGTGAACAGGGGAAGAAATACAGCTATCAACAATTTAAAATACATAAGGGAAGCTGCTGCTGGTTATCATTTCAACAAATGGTACGGTATAAATGTAGAGATGGGAATTTTTATGAGCTATATTGGCCTGGAAAGTTACATGACACAGGAGAACTGGAGCTACCAGCGCTCGATGGTCTGCGATTTTACACCTTTCTATTTTTCAGGAGCAAGGGTACAAGCTTTCCCTTCAAAAAAATTTAAAACAGAACTGTGGTTGCTGAATGGCTGGCAATCGTACAATAGCTGGAACAATTCTCCCGGTATCGGCAGCTCCAATTATTACAGGCCGAATGAAAACCTGCAGCTGGTGGCAAATTTTTATTATGGTAAAGACAGCCGCAGCAATACAAAAAAGTTTCACCACGATAACAGCGTAGTGGCCCGCTACCTCAATAAAAAACAAGCGAAGGGCCTATCGCAGGCTGCATTCAGCATCAACAGCCATTATGGCTTTCAAAGCGGTGGTGGCGTAAAACCATCTGCCAATTATATGGCAGGTACTTCCATCGCCAACCGGCTTTGGTTCAACAAAAACAAACTGGCGCTTACCACAAGAGCTGATTATATAACCAACCCTGGTTTGTACCTTGCGTTCAGTCCTTCGCCTGTTGCGCCAAATGATTTCACAGATGCGCTTGCTGCCGACCCTTCGCCTTCCATCAGCATTCTGCAACTGACCACAACACTTGATTTTATGCCTGCAGATTTTTTTACATTCAGGATCGAGTATGGATACAGGCAAAGTGACAAACCTTATTTTGCCGGAAAAGATGGTACTACTTCGCCGGATGGCTGGGCAACTACGCCTCCTGGTTCCTGGAGGCCTGGCCTTGTAAAAAAAGAACAGCGCCTGACAGTTGCAGCTAACTTCAGGTTATAAAAATGATGCTGATAAAAAGATCTCCACCACTGCAACCTTTTATTTTCAGTAAACGTCTTAGGCTTTGGAAATACAACCAGGCTGAAAAGCATGGAAGGTACATTCCGAGGTTTTAGGTTAGATATACAATGATCCGTACTTTTCTGAAAACTAAAAGGAACTGCCATAAAGCAGTTCCTTTTTCACTTATACGGGGCATGGTTTAGGGCACTTTATATATTTCAGAACCTGTTATTGAAAAGGACACTTCTGTTGCAGTATAAATAAAACTGGCGTCGTCATTTTCATATTCATACTTTAGTACAACACCGGGTATTCCCGCAAATGCAGGTTCTACTTTTGCAAAGTTACTGTGGCTAAGAGCCGTTGTATAATAAGCAATTATTTTTTTCCCATCCTTCAGGTTAACGATGGCTTTTTTGCAGTTATAATCCAGTACCTGCAGGCTATCATCTACCAGCTCATAAGAAGCTCCTTCATATTTTTTATTCATCTGTTTCCACTGGCTGCTGCTGAGGCTTTTTTTATAGCTGTCTTTCCCCGATTCTTTCACCATCGTTATTTTCTCGTTGCTGCCATCTTTGTTGGCAGAATAAAAAACGCTCTGCACCCGCATCAGTGATACCATCCTGCTTCTTGCTTTTTCGCCGTTTAAAAAGATGGTTTTTACAGCACCATTATAGCTTTCGGCTATCCCGTTCTTTTTATTTTTACCCGATTCAATATTCAACAGGTAAGAAACCACGAGTTGTTCTTTTGCAGCGCTGCTGTCCTGCCCATTGGTTTGAGCAAAGGATGATGCACTCAACAAGAGCAGGCTTATGAAAAAATAATATGATCTGTTTTTCCCGTTCATGTTAAAATACATTTTCGCCCAGGTCTATGATATCAAGCGGATTTTTATTCTTCTTTTTGTCAAATCTTTTGATATCTGTTTTTCTCCAGCGGTTTATTTTCAGCTTCGCTTTTTTTGCTTTGTTGGTTGGTTTACCATTTTCCTTTACTTTATAAAGATCGGCTATCACCGACGACATAAAAGCAGACACATTGATACTACTGTAAGAATTGATCTTTACAACTGTCTTCTTTTTTTCATTCCACGGATTGGGCTGGCCAAAACGATAAGGAAATTTTGTAAAAGAATACAACAGGTCATTGTCTTCCACCGGTATTTTGGTATCCCCAACACTTACATTATTAAAGCTAAGATAGTTGGCCGTATTAAAAGAGCTGCGTCTTTTGCTTTTGCCGGTATTATCAATACCTGCATTTACCAGCAGTTTTTCTTTTGACTCAGTTATATTCAATGAATCTGAATTTTTAAGGACAATGGAATCTTGGAAGACAGGGCTGCTGTTGTTAACGAACCCGGGAATTTTATTATTACCCGGCTTTCCGGTCTTTAAAAGAAAGAAACAACTGATCAAAACAATGAGCAGGGCTGCTGCTGCTGAGATCTTTTTGTAGAAAGGAATGGAGCGAATGATACCCGGTTGTTGCCGCCCTTCTTTTTTGATGAGAGCAATGATCTTTTCAAATTGATCTTCGCCAGGTTGTTGTTTAAGATCTTTTAGTTCTGAGAACTTTGAATGTAGCTGCTGGTGTGTTTCCAAAATCTGTTCAAATAATTCCGGTGGAGGCTCTTTTTTAAAGTCTTTCAGCAGTGAAGTATTGTCCGGGAAGTTGCTGCTGAACAATCGTTTGCGCAAACCCCTCCACACATTGAGGTGCGGGCTGATAAAATAGCCCCTCAGCTGCCTGAAAATTTTCGTATATAGGTTATGCTTTACCATCAGTCAACAAATTCTTTAATGATGTTTTAGCTCTGTGTAATTGGGACTTGCTCCCGCTCACTGTTATCTGCAGCATGTCTGCAATTTCTTTATGACTATATCCCTCTACCTGGTAGAGGTTAAAAACTGTTCTTTGTCCTTCGGGTAATTGCTGAACCATTTTCATCAGGTCTTCTAAACCTAATTTTTCTACTCCCGATAACTGCACCCATTCGGTTTGAATGTTTTCGTTTATCTCAAGAAAAACAATTTTCTTTTTCTTGAGAAAGTCCAGACAGTTCGTAACAAAAATTCTTCGTGCCCAGCCTTCAAACGAACCTTCATGCCGGAAATTGTGCAGGTTAAAAAAAAGCTTTGCAAAGCTATCCTGAAATACATCGTTTGCATCTTCTCTATCTGTGATATATCGGAGGCACAAGCTATACATTTTACCGGATAATGAATCATACAGCAATTTAAATGCCTTATGATCCCCATTCAAACTTTTCTCAATTAAGACTTTCAAATCAGTCAATTGGTCGCTTTCATAAAAAGTTTTTTCCATCTAAACCATTTAGTCCTAAATAATTTTACAACTTAAGAAACCTTTCTTAAATCGATTCGTCTATTAAATTGTGTTTTGCAATTGATTAGCATTGAGTAATCGTTTGTAGGATAAAAGATTATAAAGGTGTTTGGTTGTAGTATTCAAAAAATTCAGATCTGCATCCAACAATTCTTGCGAAATCAATGAGTAAAAAATTCATCCTATACAAATACGACCCTGAGGAAAACTCTTTAATTTATGTAAAGTACCTCAGCAGCTCCTCTGTTGAATTTACTCTTAGTCCCGCTTTTGCCAAAAGATACAATGCAGTTTTTGCCTTTCTCCTTGGGCTTATCTATAATTTCAATTGGATCAACGAAAAGCACACAGTTCAATAACTACACTCCTACTTTCCTGCCAATCCTTTTCTTCTTTAAAAATACCTCGTTACTTAACATATATACATAAAGTAACGGGCCGATAAACAGCCCGTTTCTTAGACCAATGTTTAGGTGCCTCCATAGGTCGGCTTCCGATAGTATTCCTAACATTGCTATAGACGATGGCTGAAAAGAAAAGGTTGCAGTTTTATGCAATTTTTTTATTTTATTTTAATTAAAATGATAATCAGGCAATTACAGTTTATTATAGAATCTAAATAGTATAAATAAAAAAACCGGGTAAGCTAACTGACCCGGCTTTAAAATATTAATGAATTGGCGATCAATCTCCCCATATATTATCTTTCCCTTCTATCCACAATTTCACCAGGTCTGTAGTAATTGATTTTGGCCTTTCCAGCGGGAAACCCAGGGCCCTGTCCCAGCAAAGACTTGCCAATACACCCAATGACCTTGATACACCAAACAGTACGGTATAGAATTCATATTCCACCATTCCGTAATGAACCAGCAACGCTCCACTGTGTGCATCTACATTCGGCCAGGGGTTTTTAATTTTTGCAATAGAGCCTAAAATATTCGGTACTGTTTCATACACGTTCCAAACGGTATTTACCAGCGGATCATCAGGCATATGCTTTTTACCAAATTCCATTTGCGCTGTAAAGCGTGGATCTGTTTTACGCAACACGGCATGACCATAACCCGGCACTACTTTTCCTTCGCTCAATGTTTTCTTTACGTACTCTTCTATCTGTTCTTTGGTAGGAGATTCTGTACCGATCTGCTCCCTTAGTTCAAATATCCATTTGATCACTTCCTGGTTAGCGAGGCCATGCAGCGGACCTGCAAGACCATTCATGCCTGCAGCAAAACTAAGATAAGGATCGCTCAATGCAGAACCCACAAGGTGCGTGGTATGTGCACTTACATTTCCTCCTTCATGATCTGCGTGGATGGTCATGTACAAACGCATCAGCTCTTTGAAGCCTTCGTTGTCGTAACCCATCATATGAGCAAAGTTGCCTGCCCAGTCCAGCAAACCATTCGGCTGAATGTGCTCTCCGTTCTTATATTTCCTGCGGTAGATATATGCAGCAATACGTGGCAGCCTTGCTATCAGGTCCATGGTATCATCAAATACCGCTTCCCAATAATCTTTTTTGCTCATGCCTTTTGCATATTGTTTTGCAAACTGGCTTTCTGTCTGCAATGCCATGATCGCTACCACGAATTGTGTCATCGGGTGCGTTGAAACAGGCAGTGCTTCTATGGTTGCAAATACATGGTTAGGTACATGACTGCGGCGTTGCCATACACTGGTGAGATGCTGTACATCATCATCTGTTGGTAATTCACCCAATAACATCAGGTAGAACAAACCTTCCGGCAAAGGTTCTGAGCCGCCGGGAGCTTTAGGAAGTTTCTGCTGCAATTCAGGAATGGAATATCCCCTGAAGCGAATACCTTCCTGCGCATCCAGTAAAGAAGTTTCGGTAACAAGTCCTGTCATACCCCTCATACCCTGGTATACCTGCGAAAGTGTTACTTCCCCGATTGTTTTTTCTCCATGCTCTTTCAGCAATTCTTTGATTTCAGCAGCTGTTGTATCTGCTTTTTCCTTGAACCTTTCTTTAATAATTCCCATTGTAAAAAATTGATATTATATGATGATGTACTGCTAAGACTTTCAGCTAAAAATGTAGGCAAAAAGATCGCAGATATTGATTGTAACCGGTGTTTTCAGCCAACTGGAATGTTATCGCTGTTTATTAATATGGCTCACGCTTAAAATCAGCCTTAAAATTACGATGACAGCGTTGGGAAAACAAAAGTTTTGTGGAAAAGTTTGCGGCAACAGGAGCCTTTTTCTACTTGGGCGCTTTTTTATACAAATAAAAGGCGATAATTCCGAATATGATGTTCGGCGTCCAGGCGGCAAGCCATGGCGAAAAGCTTCCCTGGGTAGCAAATACAAGGCTTACCCGGCTGAATAAAATGTACACTACGCAAAGCAGAACGCCTACGGCCAGGTGAACACCGCTTCCACCCCTCACTTTTCTTGATGCGAGGGATACGCCTATCACCGTCAGTACCAGTACCGAAAATGGTACAGCATCCCGGTTGTATCTTTCCACCAGCAATGAATTGAGTGTTTCGGAGCCACGCATTTTTTCAAGCCTGATAAAATTACTCAGTTCGGGGGTTGACATCTGGTCCTTCAGGTATTCATCTTTGCCCAGGTCAAGTGGTTTAAAATTGTACGATTTAGAGAGGGTCTGGAAATTTTTTACCGTTTCTGTTTTATCATGGAAAGTGCGTTCAGAGCCATTGTTGAGCGTCCATTTTTTTGCAGCAGTATCCCAGGAAAAACTGCTTGCCCTCAGGTTGTACAATATTTTATTTCCTTTGAATTGTTGTACAAAAAAACTTTGTCCTGTTTTAGATGCGGTATCGTATCCTTTAATACCTACATAAGAATCGTTGTTGAGCTTGAAATACAAATTCTGCTTGTAACCGCTGTTCTCGTTGGACTTTACTTTTTTATTAACCTCTACATATTTCTTATCAAAATCGCCCCATATTTTATTGGCCTTTGGAACTACATATTGATAACCGAGCCAGAGTATGCCGGATAATATCAAACCTCCGGCAACAAAAGGCATAATAAAACGGCGGTAGCTTACACCGCTGCTTAAAATGGCGATCACTTCTGACCTGCCGGCCATTTTAGAAGTGAAGAAGATCACAGAGATGAAAACGAACAAAGGAAAAAGCATTGCATCAATGCGGGGAATAAAACCAAAATAATACTCCGTAATGATCTTGCTGGTTGGCAATTTCGACTTTACAAAATCGTCTGTATGCTCACTCAGGTCCACTACCACCACGATGGCTGTAAGCAGCAGCAAACAGAAAAAGAAAGTGCTCAGGAACTTGAATAATATGTATCGGTCTAATCGCTTCATTAACTGGCCGCAATTTAGTCCAATTTGAGGTTTATTGAACCTGCGGCGGCTTTATCCGCAAATATTAACATTATTGGCAACGATCCAACCCGTTGTCCAGGCGTTTTGGAAATTGAAGCCGCCGGTAACGCCATCGATGTTCAATATTTCGCCGGCAAAATACAGCCCCGGTACGATCCTGCTTTGCAGGGTATTTACGTCTACTTCGTTTAACTGGATGCCGCCGGCCGTAACAAACTCTTCCTTAAATGTGGTCTTGCCTTTTACAGCCAGTTCCTGCCCGCAAAGGATCTTGATTAATTTATTCTGCTCTTTGGCGGGAAGATCGGCCCAGCGAAGCTGGTCGTTGATGCCGCATTCGTTCAGAAAATATTCCCACAGTCTTGCAGGCAATGCAAAAGGATTGCGGTTGATGATCTTTTGAGAAGCGATATCAAAACGCAGCTGCTGTATCTTTTCTCTCAGTGTATTTTCATTGTAAACAGGCAGCCAGTTTATATGAATTGTAAAATGATAGTTCTTATCGGCCAGTTCCCTTGCTGCCCATGCGGATAATTTTAATACCGCAGGCCCGCTCAATCCCCAGTGTGTGATCAGCATGGGCCCGTTTTGTTGCAGTTTTGTTCCTGCAATTTTCACAACAGCATCTTCTACACTAATACCCATTAATGCCGTAATGTTATCCTGGGGAATGTTGAAGGTAAACAAGGATGGTACAGGCTGTTCGATCGTGTGTCCCATTTTCACCAGCCACTCAAATTGTGCAGCTTTTGGGAATCCGCCGCAGGCAATACACACAAAATCTGCTGGTAAGGTTTTACCTGAAGAAAGAAGTAATCCGAACCTATTGGGCTGGCCGGTGGTCTGCACTTCCCTTACATCCGCATTCATTCTTATCTCCACTTTATGTTTATCCGCCTCTCTCAATAAGCAATCAATGATCGTTTGCGAAGTATTACTTTGAGGGAACATGCGGCCATCTTCTTCTGTTTTTAACGGCACACCTCTTTGTGCAAACCATTCAATGGTATCTGTTGTAAAAAAATGATGAAATGCTTTCTTTAAAAATGAATTGCCCCGTGGATATTTTTTGATCATGTCAGAAACAGAAAAACAGGCATGTGTAACATTGCACCTGCCGCCGCCGCTGACTTTTACTTTACTTAATAATTTAGATGATTTTTCCAGGAGTGTTACCTGTAATTGCGGGTTTAGTCTTGCTGCATTGACTGCACAAAAAAAGCCTGCTGCCCCCCCGCCAATAACAACCAGATGTTTGCTCATAAACCGCCGAACTTATTTCGGCAAAAATAAGCAATACCATCCGGCTTTGCATGATACTAAGCCAGGTAAAACTTTATGAAATGCTCCCAGTCCGTCCAGCTGCAGTTAATAGATTGAAGTATTCTCTGGAGGCGTTCTTCTTTTACATTTTCCTGCTGTTCTACTTTTGCGTAAGCCTGTTGGCTGATCTTTAATTTCCGTGCGATGGTTTGTTGTTTGATCCCTTTCAGTTGCCTGAATTTTTTAATAGTTTCACCGGTAATCATAGGACGTACTATTTTGAGGGTGGTAAAATTTACATAAGGATATACAAGTATAAAAAAAGGATACATATTTACCAATTCCCCCCGCACCTGATTTGGAAAAAGCCGGGTTGTAATTTACAACCCCTGCATAATTGCATCCGTTTTCTTTATTCGTGAACTTTAAGCATCCTACAATCCTCCC
>CAYOLS010000037.1:0-20847 GCA_964404845.1 uncultured Ferruginibacter sp.
GGCATAGAAACCCGCAGGGGCTTGTATTTGAAAGAGACGATTACAATGTTATCATTCCTGGCGGAAGATTGTATGAATCAGAGCAGGGGCCGGCATCAGACGATGAAGTGAATATCATTAATGCCGGTAGAAATTATGGCTGGCCAAGAGTTGCAGGCATGTATGACAATGGCTGGTACAGGTATTATCGCTGGGAAGGGCAATCCGGTTGCAGCTCTTATCCCGGAGAATGTTCTTCCACGCAAACAAGCCAGGGATTGACGGAAAATACTTTTTACAGCCCGGTGTACCAAAATCCTATATTCGATCTGTTTCCATCCACGCCACCGGGCGGAAGCAATTGCAACTGGCTCAATAATCCAACACTGGCACCAAGCAGCATTGCGCATTATCCTTTTACAAAAAGGATTCCCGGTTGGGAAAACAGCTTGCTGATCGCCACATTAAAATCAAGTGCGGTGTACAGGCTCAGACTGAACAGTTCGGGTAATGGCGCTTTATCTGTACCCGATTCTGTGATAGAATATTTTAAAGTTCCCGGCGCATTGAATCGTTACCGGGATATCGTGGTAGGTAATGACGGCATTACTTTTTATTTACTGACAGATAGTGTGGGTGGAACTTCCGGCCCAACAGCAGGACAGGATGGGGGGGGGTAACGAATCGTGGCTGCATTTTAGAATACAAATACCTTGGTCCTTTGCTTGCTATTGATCCCAATGACCCCAGCAATCCCGATAACAGGAAATACGAAGTGAAAATGTATCCCAATCCTACGAGTAGTGTGTTAACGATACAGGCAAGGTCGGATGTGGCGAAACCTGTCTTCTATAAAATTTATGACCTCACCGGAAGAATGCTATTAAGCGGCAGCAGCAGGCGCAATGAAGTAGCAGTAAATGTAGAACGACTGCCGAAGGGAATGTACATTGTTAAATTGTACAATGGCTATGATATATTGTTGGCAACGCAGAAAATAATTGTTCAATAACAAATAAATAGCCCGGGGTTTAAACCCCGGGCTATTTATTTGTTATTCATTATTGCGGCGGGCTTAAGCCCGCCGCAATTTTTTTATTTTATAGTGCCTACCATTTGCGCTGGTATCACCCATTCATCAAATTCTTTTGGCGTTACATAACCCAACTTAACCGCCATTTCTTTCAGTGTAGTTCCTTCCTTATGTGCTTTCTGTGCGATCTCTGCAGCTTTGTAGTAACCGATCTTTGTATTCAGCGCTGTAACAAGCATTAAAGAATTATCCAGGTGTTTTTTGATATTTTCTTTTATTGGTTCAATCCCAACCGCACACTTATCATTGAATGAAACACAACCATCGCCTATCAGCCTTGCACTGTGCAGGAAGTTGTAGATCATCACCGGCTTGAATACATTCAATTCAAAATGACCATTGCTGCCGCCGATGCTGATGGCAACATCATTACCTATTACCTGTGCGGCGATCATCGTCAATGCTTCGCATTGTGTTGGATTTACCTTGCCCGGCATAATAGAAGAGCCTGGTTCATTATCAGGAATAAAAATCTCTCCGATACCACTGCGAGGGCCGCTGCTCAGCATGCGTACATCGTTGGCAATTTTCATCAGGCTTACAGCAACAGTTTTTAATGCGCCATGTGCTTCTACGATCGCATCATGCGCAGCCAATGCTTCAAATTTATTTTCTGCAGTTTTAAAAGGCAGCCTTGTCAGCTTTGCAATATGTTTAGCAACGTTCACATCGTATTTAGGAGGTGTGTTGATGCCGGTACCAACAGCAGTACCGCCTAAAGCAAGTTCACTCAAATGGGCCAAAGTATTTTTAATAGCTTTCAATCCATGGTCCAGCTGCGAAACATAACCGCTGAATTCCTGGCCAAGTGTAAGTGGCGTTGCATCCATAAAATGGGTGCGGCCGATCTTTACCACTTTCTTAAATGCCTTTGCTTTTTTATCAAGCGTATTGCGTAGTTTGGTGATACCGGGAATGGTAGTTTCTATCAATATTTTGTAAGCCGCAATATGCATAGCAGTCGGGAAAGTATCGTTGCTGCTCTGGCTTTTGTTTACATCATCATTTGGATGCAGGTATTTTTCTTTATCGCTCAGTTTACCACCATTCAGCACATGACCACGGTAAGCGATCACTTCATTCACATTCATATTGCTCTGCGTACCGCTGCCTGTTTGCCAAACCACCAGCGGGAAATAGTCATCCAGCTTGCCATCCAGTATCTCTTTGGCAACTTTGCCAATAAGGTCGGCTTTTTTCTTTGGCAGCACGCCCGCTTCATTGTTGGTAAGCGCTGCTGCATGTTTTAAATAGGCAAATGCCCTGATGATCTCTTTGGGCATGCGGTTGATATCCTGGGCAATTTTAAAGTTATCAATGCTGCGTTGGGTCTGTGCCCCGTAATAGGCATTTACCGGCACTTTCACTTCGCCCATTGTGTCTTTTTCTATCCTGAATTCCATATTTAAAAATTTTTTGCAAAGGTAAACCATTTGAAAAAGACAGCTATAATTTATTCGGCCTTTATATATGTAGATTTAGGGTATGAAGCCATTGCTGTTTATTGGTTGTATGCTGGTACTGCATTCCTGCGATAGCGGGGAGATAAAGGTTCAGCCGGTGGTCAATGATACGGTTGTTTCAGTCGTTGATACCGTGCCTGCGGATAGCAATGTTACTATTTTACCTGGCAGTGGGGGTATCAATACAGCAAATACAAAACCGGCAGAACTGGTGGCTTTTGCCAAAACACTGATCGGCGTGCCTTATAAATATGCTTCAGCAGATCCGACGGAGGGATTTGATTGCTCAGGATTTATTACCTATGTTTTTAATCATTTTAATATAGAAGTGCCAAGGTCTTCCATTGATTTTACCAATGTAGGCACTACTATTGATAAGAAGACTGCACAGGTTGGTGATCTTATTTTATTCACCGGTACCGATACACTGGAAACACAGGTTGGTCACATGGGTATTGTGACAGAGAACGCAGATAGCCTGCGTTTCATTCATTCCACTTCGGGTAAAAAGTACGGTGTAACCATCACCGCACTCAATGACTATTACCTGAAACGTTTTGTAAAAGTGACGAGGATATTTTAAACTTATTTTCCTGTAAACACAGCTTTTCTTTTTTCTAAAAAGGCTGTGGTACCTTCTTTCATATCTTCTGTGATAAAGCAATTGCCAAATTCACTGATCTCTTCTGTAAAGCCGTCTTTCTTTTCATCAAATACTGCATTGGCAGCTTTGATACAACCTGCAACGGCCAACGGCGCTTTGGTATTAATGACAGACAATATTTGCCTGGTATGTTCCAGCAAGGTTTCTGAAGTAGTAACATGATTCACGAGGCCTAACGTTTTTGCTTCATTCGCATCTATCATGTGAGCGCTCATCAACAATTCCATGGCTTTGCCTTTGCCTACCAGGTGTACGAGGCGTTGTGTGCCGCCATAACCGGGAATAAGGCCAAGGTTCACTTCTGGCTGGCCGAATTTTGCATTCTCACTCGCCAGCCTGAAGTGGCAGGCCATGGCCAGTTCGCAGCCTCCACCCAATGCAAAACCATTTACCGCAGCAACGATAGGCTTTGCACTGTTCTCTATCTTAAAAAATACATCCTGCCCTCTTTTGGCAAGGTCCATTGCCTGTTCTTTGCTGAGACCAGCAAATTCTGTGATGTCTGCGCCCGCAACAAAGGCCTTGGGGCCTGCACCGGTAATGATCACCGCTTTTACATTGCTGTCTGCATTTACTTCATCAATGGCTTTGTCAAGATCATTAAAAACATCCTTGTTCAAAGCATTCAGTTTATCAGGCCTGTTGATGGTAATGGTGCAGATATTTTCTTCCGTATTCAGCAGTAAAGTTGTGTAGCTCATATTTTTATTTTTTAAGGAAACCGAAGATAGTAATTTTGATCCATGACATTCCTCCAGTTCATTACTTATGCAGGAACATTTGTGTTTGCACTCACAGGTGCCTTTAAAGCCCGGACCTATAAAATGGATGTGCTGGGTGGGTTAGTAGTGGCTTTTGCCACGGCCTATGGCGGAGGCACCATCCGGGACCTGCTCATCGGTATCAGGCCAGTAAACTGGGTGAATGATAATGTAGCGCTGATACTTGTATTTGCAGGAACTGCTTTCACCTTTTTACTGAAAGAAAATGTGAATCGTTTCCGGCGGACAATATTTTTCACGGATGCTGCGGGGCTTGGTTTGTTTACCACGGCAGGTATTGAAGTAGCGTTAAGACATGGATTGAACGATGTATACGCACTGATCATGGGCGTAATGTCGGCCACATTCGGTGGATTGCTGGCAGATATTTTTTGCAATGCCGTTCCTAATTTATTTAAGAAGGGAGAGCTGTATGCTACGGCCTGTGCAGTAGGAGGAGTGATCTATTTATTACTCAAGGAAACCACGCTGAATAATAATATCAATATTGCGATCTGCGTGCTGCTGATCGTTGGGATAAGGATCTATTCCAAACGAACGAGGTTGACGTTGCCGGAGATCTAAGAGAGAGATGAGCTATGAGATATAAACGATGAGATATGAGTGATAAATGATGAATAGTGATCTTGCTAACAGCTTGTACTCAATTCGTGTAATAAATTAAAAATTCCGGTTCTCCTTCACCCACACCCTTATATACTCCGCAATATCCGCAGTAGAAGTGCCTGGTGCAAATAGTTTACCTACACCCATTTCATTCAATGCCTGTACATCATCTTCCGGAATAATGCCGCCGCCGGTGAGCAACACATCATTCATATTTTTTTCTTTCAGCAATTGCATGATCCTGGGAAAAACGGTCATGTGTGCACCACTTAATATGCTTACGCCGATGGCATCCACATCTTCCTGTAACGCAGCATTCACCACCATTTCGGGGGTTTGGCGAAGGCCGGTATAGATCACTTCCATACCTGCATCACGCAGGGCAGTAGCAATTACTTTGGCGCCACGGTCATGGCCATCCAATCCAACTTTGGCTACCAATACTCTTATGGGACGATTCATGCTCATGCGTTAAAAATAGTTAATGCTTTTTTAATTCTTGCAATTGTTTCTTCTTTGCCGATCATGGCAGCAATTTCAAATACCGCAGGGCCAAATTTTCCGCCTACCAGCATAATGCGCATAGGGAGCTGTAATTCGCCGGGTTTGATATTGTGTGCAGCAGCGAGGTCTTTAAAACTTGTTTCAATATTGCTGTTGCTCCAATCGGTAAGTGAATTTAATTTTTCACTGAATTCATTGAAGAAAACAGTTTTTGCTTCGCTCCATTTTGGTTTTACTGCTTCTGTATCCAATTGTTCCGGTGCTTTAAAGAAGTAAGCTGCCTGTTCATAAAAATCTGTCAATAGTGTGCAGCGATCTTTCACTAAGTCCAGCACTTTATTAAAATAGCTATCATCAACTATATTGATTCCTTTCGATGTTAGATATTCTTTAACCACTAACCCGTAACCCGTAACATCCAGCTTCTTTATCCACTCATGGTTGAACCACTTCGCTTTTTCAAAATCAAATTTTGCTCCGGCCTTATGTACCCGTTCCATTGAGAATTTTTCAATCAACTCATCCATCGAAAATAATTCCTGCTCCGTTCCGTCGTTCCAGCCAAGTACCGCCAACAGGTTGATAAATGCTTCGGGTAAAAATCCTTTTTCCTTAAATCCTTCGGTAAATTCCTTGTTACGTGGATCGGTCCAGTTCATAGCAAAAACAGGAAAGCCGTATTTGGCCCCATCTCTTTTGCTCAGCTTACCACTTGGCCCCATGATGAGCGGCAGGTGCGCCCATTGCGGCATATTTTCCAGTCCGAATAAATATTTCCATAACAGGATGTGCACAGGAGCACTGCTCAGCCATTCTTCTCCACGGAAGGCGTGGGTGATCTGCATCAGGTAATCATCCACTACTACCGCTAAATGATAGGTAGGCATGCCATCTGCTTTCAGCAACACCTTATCATCCACTACAGAAGAATCAAAACTTACTTCATGGTGGATCATATCAATAAAAGAAATCGTTTCATGATCCGGCATTTTGATACGAACCACATGGCGTGCACCTTCCTTTAAAAGGCGATCTGTTTCTTCAGCAGGAAGCGTCAAAGAGTTCTTCATCTGCATTCTTACCTTGGCATCGTATTGAGGGGAAGGATTCTCTTCTGTTTTAAGATCGTTTCGCATTTTTTCCAGTTCTTCCGGCGTATCAAAAGCATAGTAGGCATAACCTTTTGCGATCAACTCTTCTGCATATTTTTTATACAGCTCTTTTCTTTCGCTTTGGCGATAAGGGCCATAAGGTCCACCATGCAGCGGACTTTCATCGGGCACCATTCCACACCACTCCAGGCAATTGAAAATATATTGCTCAGCCCCTTCTACAAAACGGGTCTGGTCTGTGTCTTCAATTCTCAGGATAAATTCACCTCCATGCTGTTTTGCAAACAGGTAATTGTACAGTACGGTGCGAACGCCGCCGAGGTGCAAGCCGCCGGTCGGACTGGGTGCAAAACGAACCCTCACTTTTTTATCAGCCATAAAACAATTTTCAGGCTGCAAAGATAACGGGGAAGCCGCCAAAAGCATGACAAATACAATAAAAAAGCCGTTGCAATATGCAACGGCCTTATCAACTATTCACGAGAAAAATTACCTTAATAAGATGGTCCTTGGCGGACGGCCATCAATGGAAACTGTGGCTATCCTGTCGCAGCTGCCATCGCCATAATCCAGCACGGCAAAATGGTCAGGGCCCTGGAAGCGGATCTTGCCTTTATCAATATTGGCGCATAAATATTTTTTCTGTAAAGGCTCTGTAATAGTGGCCGTACGGGTAACACCCAAAGGATTGGTTACGCTCCCGTTGCCGGCAATGGAATACACGTCATCCAAAAGAATGGCTGTGGAAGAGCCTGCGGTTTGTGTAACCGTTTTGATGGATTGGTATTGCCAGTAAATCCCGGATGGAGCTGTTAATTTTCCGTTCTCTACCTTGCGTTCCCAGCTTCTTACAGGGGGAATGCTGGTGTTGGTCCAGGTGGTAGTGCCTTCTCTTTTAAACCCGTTCACAAAATAATTGATAAAGGTCATGGTAGCGGTGCTGCCGGGCTTCCTGATAGAATCTGAAATAACGATCTGAACAGTACCTTTTCTTACCAGTCCGCCGGGAGAAGTACAGGTAGAATCGAATGTGATCAAAATGGTTTTAGGGAATCCTGTTTGTGGGGTAACGGTTGTGGTGGCGCAGGGGAGAATATTTTCGACCTGCTGGGTGGGCGCAAATCCATTTCCCTGGAGGTTTTGGTCGGCAGTTACTTCCATCAAAAGATCATTGTCTTCTTCTGTCATGTAATCTGCTACTGCGTTGTTGCTGCTCAGCTCAAAAGTAGCTGTGATGGCAGGATCATCTTCATTGGTGCTGCTGTCTTTTTTACAGGAGCTGAAAATGCTGAGCATTCCCAATGAGGCGATCATCAAGAGGTTTGTAGGTTTCATACTATGTTTTTTAAATGATTTATTTTTTTGTTAATGTCTGACCAGCGGTTATGGAAATGGTTTAATGAATTAAAAAAATTAATTTGCTATATGTTTTACCTGGTACAAACCCCTGCCTGGATCAAAAAAATCTATCCCAAAAGAATATGGGATATAGCAACAGACCGGAAGGAGATCTTCCTCACTTTTGATGATGGTCCGCATCCTGTGCAAACGCCCTTTGTGCTGGATGAGCTGAAAAAATTCAATGCAAAAGCTACTTTTTTCTGCATCGGTAAAAATGTGACAGAGCAGCCTGAGATCTATAGCCGGATCATAGAAGAGGGCCATGCTATCGGCAACCACACACACAATCATTTAAACGCCTGGAAAGTGAAGAATGCAGATTACCTGCAAAATATCCGGCAGGCAAGCCAATACATTGACAGCAACCTGTTCAGGCCGCCGTATGGCAAGATCAACAGCTTTTTGGTAAACCAGCTTTTGTCGCCGGCCTATTCTTTGCGAACAGTGATGTGGACAGTGCTGAGCGGTGATTTTGATATTTCTGTTACGCCTGAAAGATGTCTTGAAAATGTTTTGCTGCATACCAGAGCCGGAAGTATTGTAGTGTTTCATGACAGTGACAAAGCCCGGGAAAGAATGCGGTTTGCATTGCCTGCAGTGCTGCAGTATTTTACTGAAAGAGGTTATATTTTCAGCCCGGTTAAAGTAGAAAGTTTACTATAAAAAAAATGGGCCTGGGTAGAAACCCTGGCCCGTTTTTAATCCGTACCCTATGAAAACTGTCGCCAAGTTACGGTGAAGATTTCTATTGTGCAAAATTTTTTTATTTCTTTATTATTTTTTTATCAACTTATAATAATGATCGACACCCATTGTCATTTATATACAGAAGAGCTGCTGCCGGATATCGATGCGGTTATATGCCGGGCGGAAGAGGCTGGTATTAACAAATTCTATCTTCCTGCAATCGATTGCACAACAACGGGTAAAATGTTGGAGCTGGAGGCTAAATTCCCCGGGAAATGCTTTGCTATGATCGGTTTGCATCCTTGTTCGGTAAATGCGGGTTATTTACAGGAGCTTGACCACATTGAAAAGCTGTTACAGGAAAGGACTTTTGCAGGGATAGGGGAGACAGGGCTCGATTTTTACTGGGATACCACTTATAAGGCCGAACAATACCTGGCCCTGGAAAAACAAATAGAATGGGCATTGCAATACAAACGGCCACTGATACTTCATACCCGCAACGCCATGCAGGAAACCATTGATGTGATCAAAAAATACAAGGGCACCGGGTTGAAAGGTATTTTCCATTGCTTTGGTGGTACGAAGGAAGAAGCAGCGCAGATCATTGATTGCGATTTCCTGTTGGGGATCGGGGGAGTAGTTACCTATAAAAAATCAGGGCTGGCGGAAGTGCTGGAAGATATCGACCTGCAGCATGTGGTGATGGAAACAGACGCACCTTATCTTGCACCCGTGCCTTACCGGGGAAAAAGAAATGAAAGCAGTTACATGATCGAAGTAGCAAAGAAGCTGGCGGAAATAAAAAATATTCCTGTTGAAGAGGTGGGTAAGATCACCACAGAAAATGCAGAGAAATGTTTTGCATGATCGTAACTGGTATAGAGAATAAAAATATTTATGCCTGATAATTTCATCTATTACCTTCGGGCTTTTATGAGAAAAACAATCGCCTTTTTGTTAGTGGCTTTATTAAGCGACCTGGCTTCTACTGCACAGAAACCCAAATTTCTCCCGGGATACTATATTACCCACAAGGGTGATACCATCAATGGTTTTGGATTTATTGAGAACAGGGATAAGATCCGTTCTTTTGATTTTAAACCTGATCCTGATTCTGTAAACCATACCAGGATAGCTGCACTTGATTGCAAAGAGGTCACTTTTGGAAAAGATAGTTATGAAACATGGTATGGAAAAAGGAGCCTGGAATATGTGAATGGCAATGATCTTTATACCGTGTATCACCAGGGTGAATTTGCAACGGATTCAATTTGTATTGTATCAATATACCAGGGGCGTGGTTTTGCTTTATATCAATACCAGGGCAATGAAAAGAAAAATTTCTTTATTAAAGTAAATAACTCCATCGATGAATTAACGATTTCCTATGTTTATCTCACGGATGAATTGAATGGAATAAACCACCAGTTGGGAATGTATTTTAAAAAGAAAACTTACCAGTCGCAGATATATTCACTCCTGAATAGCAGGATCAATACCAAGAAAAAATTTGACCTGTTATGGGCAACGGAATTTGACCGTCATTCGCTGCTGAAATTATTTAGGAAGATAGACGAAGAATAAAAACAGCAGAGAGGAAGGGATTCGAACCCTCGATACAGTTTCCCGTATACACACTTTCCAGGCGTGCTCCTTCAACCACTCGGACACCTCTCTGTATTATTTTGTGGGCTGCAAATGTAAGGCCTATTCTGCTTTTAATAAAATCATTCTGAAAGATTGAGCTTCAAAAAAAAAGCTTGTTAAACGCAGCTTGCCAATAATCCAATTTTGGCAAGCTCCGTAGGAGCGTACTATTTGTAGCCCAAAATATAACGGAATGTTCCTGAACTCCGTAGGAGTTTCCTTTTCTGTAACAACTGTTTATCAGGTAGCTCCTACGGAGCTTAGGCCAACCCCCAAATCATAGTCCTAAAAACAGGGTGTAGCGATGGCACAATATTGTCTTATGGCTACGGCATCTTTAATAAGCTAGTCTGGTATCATTATTCAAGCTAAGCTGCTATTCTAAAACCTTTTCCATTTGCATGCTGCGGGAACCTTTTATGAGTACCTGCGCATTTTCCAACTGCTCCTGGTTGTACCAGTTCTTAGCTTCTTCTGTTGTGGTAAAATGTATCATGGAAGCAGGCAGGTTTGTATAATCTTTTCCTACCAATACCACTTTGTACCATGGTTTGGAAGCAATAAGATCTATAATGCCTGTATGTTCTTTTATACTGTCGTTGCCCAGCTCCATCATACCGCCCAGTACCAGTACTTTTTTATCACCTTCCATATTTGCAAAATTATTGATGGCAGCTTTCATGCTTGTAGGATTGGCATTGTAAGCATCAAGAATAATGCTGTTGTTACCTTTCTTTATTAATTGCGACCTGCTATTGGATGGCGCATAGGCTTCCAGCGCTTTTTTAATATTAGCATCGCTCACCTCAAATGTTTTGCCTATGCAAACAGCGGTGAGTACATTCGGCAGGTTGTAATCGCCTACCAGCTGTGTTTTAATGGAAGGAAGGTCAGCGCCTTTGGTAACGGAAACTTCCAGCAGGTTCCGGCCCTTTACCACGCTACCCGTAATATCGCCGCTTTTTTCTCCATAGCTGATCACCTGTTGTATACCGGCGCTCATATCGTGCAGGTAATTATAATCGCTGTAAATAAAAGCAATACCCCTGTGTGCTCTCAGGTAATCAAACAATTCACCTTTGCCTTTCCGGATGCCTTCTTCTCCGCCAAATCCTTCTAAATGTGCTTTACCGCAATTGGTAATGATGCCATGCGTAGGCATTGCATATTCGCAATACGATGCGATCTCTTTCTGGTGATTGGCCCCCATTTCTATCACCGCCATCTGTGCATCTTTTTTTATCCTGAGCAAGGTAAGCGGAACGCCGATATGGTTGTTAAGGTTGCCAAACGTAGTGTAAGTTTTATAAGTGGTTGACAACACTTCGCTGACCAATTCTTTGGTAGTTGTTTTACCGTTGCTGCCGGTAATGGCTATAAATGGAACAGTGAATGTGGAGCGGTGTTTTTTTGCCAGTTGCTGTAGCGTTGTAAGACTGTCTTCTACAACAATTACCCTTTCATCCTGTATGCCTGTTGCTTCATCTGCTATACAGTAAGAAGCGCCCAGGTCAAGCGCCTGCTGTATGTATTGATTGCCATTAAAGTTGGGGCCTTTGAGGGTAAAGAAGAGATCACCCTTTTTTAATTTTCTTGTGTCTGTTTCTACGGATGGATGTTGGAGAAACAGTTCATACAAAGCATCTATGTTCATGCATCAAAATTAATCATTAGAAAGCTACATCATAAAAAAACCTCCCTGAAGCAAGGAGGTTTTAAAAACGAATATTTTAAATTATTTCTTTTTCCTGGAATTTTGTTTCCTTGATTTAAAGTTGTTGCCTTCTTTAAATCCTTGACCTTCCGGTGGACCTAAATAAGTTTGAGCGCAACGGAAACCTACAGTGCTTGATGCCTGGTCTTCCTGCATGAAGCGGCGTGCACCCGGAGACAACCAGTATGGCCTGTCGTTCCAGCTACCACCTTTGATCACTCTTGACTGGTCGTTGATCAAAGAACTTACACCATAACCATAATAAACCTGGCTTGCAGAGTCACCATCAAGGTAGTTGATAACATCATTGCGTTGGTAGTTAGCCCTGTTCTTAACTTCTTCATCAGAAATATCAGTTTTCTTCAGGCGGCCCAGGCTATCTCTTTCGTATTCACCTGCGCTGTTTTTGTAGTATTTCTGGAATTTGTTACCACGGAAGTAGTTGAAATCCTGTGCGTCTGTAGAGGTCATTGGCCTGTAAACGTCACCAACCCACTCACTTACGTTGCCACTCATATTGTACAAGCCAAATGAGTTAGGGTAGAATGATTTTACATTACCAGGGATAGCAGCACGGTCATTCAGACCACCGGCAATACCCATGTTATCACCACTGCCACGTTTGAAGTTGGCCAGGAATTTACCCTGCCAGCTGCCACGACGGTTGTCCCTTAAGCCGTTGGTGTTCTTGCTCCATGAATATATCTGTTGGTTAGAGCGCAGCTCTTCACCTGATTTGCTTTCTTTTTTACGTGGATTCGGGTTTTGATCCAGCAATCCGTAAGCCGCATATTCCCATTCTGCTTCGGTTGGCAGGCGATAGCCCATATTAAGGATACCATCTTCCATTTTTACAGTAGCACGAGGTTTACCGTTCACATCTTTAATATCAGATTTTTTTGGTTTGCTCCTGCCCTGGATCATGTCTGGGTTCATCAGGTATGTTTCTGTATTGAAGGAACCATCAGCGCCGCCACCTTTCATTTCTCTTTTAGCAGCGTCTTTTTTCAGGTAACCTTTCTTCATCAGGTTCAGTTCATTCACACGGTCTGTTCTCCAGATACAGAAATCGTGTGCCTGTTGCCATTTTACACCTACTACAGGATAGTAGTTGTAAGAAGGGTACCTGAAATAGTATTCTACGTAAGGTTCGTTGTAAGCCAGTTCTTCCCTCCAAACCAAAGTGTCCGGCAGGGCTTTGTATAAAATAGCTGTATCACCGCTGAAAGTATTTTCCAGCCAGTACAGGTATTCACGGTAGTGCACGTTGGCAACCTCTGTTTCATCAATAAAGAAAGAAGGAACAGTAACACGGCGGGGAACATTGTTCCAATCGCCCATTACATCCTCATCCTTTGCACCCATTACAAAAGAGCCACCTTGTACAAACACAAGACCGGGGCCTGCTTTGGGATATTTAACTTTAGATACATGGAAATTACCCATGTTCTTGTCATCATAATTCCAGCCTGTTACGTCAGACTTTCCTTTTTTCTTGCCAAACAGGCCACCATTCTTACAGGCACTTAATGAAAGTGCTGCAGCTGTGATCAACATCAGGCTTTTTCCAGAGATTGTTTTTTGCATGTGCATTCGTTTGAGACAAATTATTTAACGAAAGGTTTTCTAATATATTGTATTGGGGTTACAACTACCGGCGAATATAATTACTTTCTATCAATCTCTGCGATCTTATGAAATTTTTAGAATTATTTTATTGAGGCAGGGTCCCCAAGTCCAGTACCGGCGGCTATCCGGCCTGTTTTTCCTTTTCGCAACAGTTATATAATTAGTTACTCATAAAATTTTTTTGTTATTAAGTCGTTTATATCAATATTTGTGGCCGGTTTCAAACGAAATTGTCAAAATCTTTTTGCTCTTTGCTTAAAATTGATATATTTGACAATTGACGTCCCTATTTTATTTAACAATAATTTATAATTTTATTGTTGATATTAAGAAATCAGTTATTTTTACGCAAATAATAAAACCATTAAATAAACGCTTATAGAGGTAAGTCTACCTAACCAAGACAAACAAAACGCATGAAAAAAGCAACTTTGAAACTAACTGCCTTAGTTATGTTAATGGCAGGTGCAACATCAGCAGTGAAGGCTCAGAACAATCCTAGTCCCATTAACGTTGTTACTACGGCTGTTCCTTTTTTAAGGATTTCTCCGGATGCACGTAGCGGTGGTATGGGTGAAACAGGTATTGCTACATCACCTGATGCTTATTCTAATTTCTGGAATCTGGGTAAAATCCCTTTTGCCACAAGCAAAACAAATATTGGTGTTACTTATACTCCATGGTTGAAAGATCTTGGTCTGGATGACGTTTACCTGTTATCACTGGGTGGTTATCACAAGCTGGATGATAATTCTGCTTTGTCTCTTGGTGTTAGATATTTCAGCCTGGGTAGTATCCAGTTCACTGACAATAACGGTAACCAATTACAGTCTTTCCGCCCACGTGAATTCGGTATCGACCTGGGTTACTCAAGGAAATTATCTGCTAAAGATGGTTTGGGTATCGCTATCCGCTACATCAGCTCTGACCTGGCTGGCGGTAATGTAAATGGTATCAACTACAAAAAGGGTTCTACTGTAGCAGGTGATCTTCACTACTTCCACAATGGCGCTAAAGAAAACGGTGCTGGTTTCAGCTGGGGTGCTACTTTGAGCAACCTGGGTGGTAAAATCGGTTATACTGATGATGCTGATCAAAAAGATTTCATCCCTGCTAACCTTGGTATCGGTGGTGCTTATACCAAAGTATTTGATGCAGATAACAAACTGACTTTTGCTTTAGACCTGAATAAATTACTGGTTCCAACTCCTCCTGCTATCGGTGATAGCGCTGGCCTGGTTGACTACCGTAGCAAAGGTGTTGTTAGCAGCTGGTTCAGCTCATTCGGCGATGCTCCGGACGGCGGCGGCGAAGAACTGCGTGAAGTAACTGCTTCTATCGGTGCTGAATACTGGTACAAAAACCAATTCGCTTTCAGGGCTGGTTATTTCTACGAACACCCAGACAAAGGAAACCGTAAATATTTCACTTTGGGCGCTGGCCTGAAATACAATATGATCGGTATCAACTTTGCTTACCTGATGCCTTCTGGTTCAGGTGTAAACAGGAACCCACTGTCTAACACATTGCGTTTCTCTCTTTCTTTCGATATGGATAAATAATATCTGATCATAAAAATTTAAAAGCGTCCTGCATTTTTTGCAGGACGCTTTTTTTGTACAATGTTTTTACGGACTTTTGCCCAAAGTAAATTATGAGCTATAGAATAGGTTCCGGGATCGATTTCCACCAATTGGAGAACGGAAGAGAGTTTTGGCTAGGAGGTATACAGATCCCTCACAGCAAAGGTGCTGTAGGCCATAGCGATGCTGATGTATTGCTGCACGCCATCTGTGATGCATTGCTGGGCGCTTTGAGCCTCGGGGATATTGGTAAACATTTTCCTAATACTGATATGGCTTATAAAGGAATAGACAGCAAACTGCTGCTGCAGAAGTGCTATGAGCTTATCTCTGCAAAAGGATACCAGGTGGTGAATATAGACAGCACGGTTTGTTTGGAAAATCCCAAGATTATGAAGTTTGTTCCTGCGATGCAGCAGGCTATCGCCGGCATTTTAAACATTACCACTGAAGATGTTTCTATTAAAGCTACCACTACCGAAACAATGGGCTTTGCAGGCAGGGAAGAAGGCCTGGTAGCTTATGCAACAGTATTATTGCAAAAAAAGTAGGGAATATGCTCACAAGGGTTGCTCTATAAAAACAGGACAAAAGACCTGTAATGCGTATACGATATTAAAATTAAAAAATGAAAGAACAACTGGTCGTTAACATGATTAATGAATCTCCGAATCCATTGCCGGCATATGCCACTCCGGGTTCGGCAGGAATGGATCTGAGAGCCAACATAACAGATCCGGTAACACTCCAGCCGCTGGAACGTAAACTGGTACCAACAGGCCTTTTTATGGAAATACCTATGGGCTATGAAGGACAGGTGAGGCCTCGCAGCGGCATGGCAGTAAACAAAGGCATTACCTGCTTAAATACACCCGGTACTATCGACAGCGATTACAGGGGCGAAGTAAAAGTGCTGCTCATTAACCTCAGCAATGAAGAGCAGATCATACAGGCAGGCGACAGGATCGCACAGATCGTTTTCGTTAAAGTTGAAATGGCTGCTGTTGAATTGGTACAACAATTGAATCAAACTGAAAGAGCAGCCGGTGGCTTTGGTCATACAGGACTTCAATAATGAACTTTTAAATTTTACGATGAGACTATTCCTGATCACTATAACAGCAATACTGTTTACCTCACTGATGACAACGAGCTGCCGCTCTACCAAGGTCATTAACAAAACGCTTGCAACAAAAGATACCGTTGCATTGCCCGAAAAAAGCATTGATAGCAAAGATTCTCTTTTGCTGAATGATAATACTAAAATGTCGCTCCGCAACAATTACATCAGCTTCAATACATTTTCTGCCAAAATAAAAGTGGATGTACAGGCTAAAGACAATGTGCCGGAGCTAACGGCTAACCTGCGCATGATCAAAGACAGTGTGATATGGATATCATTGCAGGCAACCTTTCTTAATATAGAAGCATACAGGGTGCGCATCACAAAAGACAGTGTTATTTTACTGAACAAGCTGGAAAAAGAAGTGCAATACCGCTCAATTGATTACCTGCAGGAAGTAACACAGATCCCTTTTGATTTTGCAACCATACAGGATATGCTATTAGGTAATCCTATATTTTTTTCAGATAATAATGCAGTTGTGAGGAAGAAAGATGACCAGGTGTTGGTGTATTCAGTAGGTGATCTTTTTAAAAACCTGTTGTTGCTTAACGGCAGTAATGCACAGCTTATTCATAGTAAGCTGGATGATGTGGATGTATACCGCAATCGTACAGCCAGCGTGAGCTACAACGATTATGAAAATATAAATGGCAAACCATTTTCTACAAGAAGGCAAATAATTGTTACAGAAAAAAACAGGATCGATATAAAGCTCAATTTTAAACAGGTTGAGTTTAACAAAGAATTATCAGTAGGTTTTTCTGTTCCGAAAAATTATAAGAAAAAATAATCGTTATTTTTATCGGAATCGGTAATATGTAATATTGCCCCTGCATGAATCCAGGAAATAATTGAACCCATAAATCTTATCCATGATCAGGAACATATTTTCTGCCTTACTGTTTTGTTTCTTTGCATTCAATGTTTCGGCACAAACACGTGAAGAGCTGGAAAAGCAGCGCCAGCAATTGAAGAGAGATATTGAAGAAACAGAAAAGCTGTTGAACAATAACAAAGCAAAAACCAAGGAAAGCCTTGCGGCACTCAGTCTCGTAAATAAAAAAGTAGAACTGCAGGACAGGGTGATCGACAATATTAATAAGGACCTTCGCCTGCTGGACAATAATATTTACACTATTCAGCGTGATATTAACCGCTACGATCGCCTGCTCGATACTTTGAAAAAAGAATATGCCAAAAGTATGGTGTATGCTTATAAGAACAGGGGCAATTATGAATTCCTAAATTTTATTTTTTCTGCTTCCAGCTTTAATGATGCTATTAAAAGGATCGCCTATTTAAAAAGTTATCGCAATTACCAGGAGATACAGGGTGAAAATATTTTGCGTACACAGGAAATGCGTAAGGACAGGGTAGCCGATCTTACCGGGAGTAAAAGGCAAAAAAGCACTACGTTGCAAACACAGAGCAAGGAGATGGCAGTGCTGGAAACCCAAAAGAAAGAAAAGGACCAGATAGTAAACGAATTAAAAAAGCAGGGCAAAACCCTTAACAACCAGATAGCTGCCAAGAAAAAGCAGATGCAAAAAGTAAGTAACGCCATTGCAGCTGCCATTAAAAAAGCACAGGAAGAAGCAAGAAGAGATGCCATAGCCAAAGCTGCGGCTGACGAAAAAAGAAGGAAAGAAGCAGAGAAAAACAATACAGTAAAAAATACAGAGCCGAAAGAAACCGGTAGTACAACAAGCAGCACAACAAAAGCTGTGGTGCCGAAAAAAGCACCGGCTCCAGTTAAAACAGCAGAGAGTGTTTTGCTGAATGCAGAGAATATTGCGCTCAACACAAGCTTTGAAAAAAACCGTGGCACATTGCCATGGCCTGTAGACAAAGGTTATGTAATGATGCATTGGGGACCTAATAAGCTACCAAGCGGCAGCGATATCAACCTTACCAATATCACCATTGCAACAGATGTTGGTGCAGCAGTAAAAGCCGTATTTGATGGTACTGTATCTAAAATATTGTCAATAGATGATATGCAGGTAGTAATTGTTCAGCACGGTAAATACTTCACCACTTACAGCAATCTTTCCTCTGCATCTGTAAGCGTTGGACAGGATATTAAAACCGGACAGTCCGTAGGAAGGGCCGCCGCCAATATGGAAGGTGTAGGTGCTATTGACTTCTTCCTCAGCAATGAAAAAGGAGAGATGGACCCTGAGAAATGGTTGAAAAGAAAATAAGAAATTGAATGATAAAAAAGAGCGGCTCATGAGCCGCTCTTTTTATTTGATCAGTCGTTCGTATAATTTTTCGTAGATGGGTACAATGTTGTGAATGTCAAATTTGTTGGCCTGCGCCAGTGCATTTTGTTTAAAGGTTTTGTGCACGGCATCATCCTGTAAAATGGAAACCGCATTGCGGGCCATATCTTCCACATCGCCCACATTGCTCATATAGCCACAATAGCCATTGATATTTATTTCAGGCAGGCCGCCTGCATTGGTGGAAATAACAGGCACTTCTGCTGCCATGGCTTCCAGCGCCGCCAAACCGAAGCTTTCGTATTCACTCGGCAGCAAAAACAGATCAGCGATCGGCAGAATATCTTCCATTTGCTCCTGCTTACCCAAAAATTTGATCTCTGCGCATGATTCACAATCACGGGTGATTTGTTCAATACGGCCCCTTTCAGGGCCATCGCCGATCAGCAGTAATTTGGAAGGAACTGTTTTTTGTAACAGTAAAAATGTATTCAATACATCATCCACTCTTTTTACTTTTCTAAAGTTGGATGCGTGTACAATTATCTTTTCACCGTTCGGTGCAATTAATTTTTTAAAAGCATCTACAGGTTTCTTGTGAAATCTTTTTACATCCACAAAGTTGTGGATCACTTCTATGGGTTTGCTGATGTTGAAGTTTTTGTATGTTTCTTCCCTCAGGTTATCAGATACTGCTGTGAGCATATCACTTTCCATCATGGAAAAAGTAACTACGGGACTATAAGTTTTATCCCTTCCTACCAGTGTAATATCCGTACCATGCAGCGTAGTAATGAAAGGAATTTTCTTGCCCTCTTTCGCAAGGATCTGTTTGGCCATATAAGCAACAGACGCATGCGGAATGGCATAATGCACATGGAGAATATCAATATCATGATTTTTTACCACATCCACCATCGTACTTGCAAGCGCCGTTTCATAAGGCGGGTAGTCAAATAAAGGATAGGTAGGTACCCTTACTTCATGATAAAAAATATTTGCATGGAAACCGGCGAGTCTTACCGGCTGCTGGTAAGTGATAAAGTGTATGTTGTGTCCCTTGTCTGCCAGGGCTTTTCCAAGTTCCGTGGCCAATACGCCACTTCCGCCAAATGTAGGGTAACAAACGATGGCAATATTCATATGCTCAGGTTTAAGAAACTAATATGGGAATGCAAGTTACCGATAATCAACAGACTTATTTTTAATTTATATGAGTGGGGAAAATATGTAAGTTTGTTTCAATTAATATACTATGACCAAAACAATATTGCTTTTTTGTGTGTTATCGGCAATAACGCCTTCATTACATGCACAGCAAAACGATGCGGCTACAGCCAAAAAAATTTCGGAGGAGGTATTGCGCAACAGCACAGCTTATGAAAATCTTCGTTTCCTCACAAAAAAGATCGGCCCAAGACTCAGTGGTTCTGCCAATGCGCAAAAAGCAGTGGAAGCAACAGCCAGGATGCTAAAAGAAGCGGGCGCAGATACTGTGTACCTGCAACCCTGCATGGTACCGCACTGGGAGCGTGGTGCAAAAGAAACAGGATATATAAAACTGGCTAATGGCAAAAGGTATGATCTGAATCTTTGTGCATTGGGCAATTCTGTTGGCAGCGGAGCCAAAGGCGTGAATGCTCCTGTAATAGAAGTACGCAGCTTAAAAGAGCTTGATGACCTCGGTGCAGCTGTAGTGAAAGGAAAGATCGTTTTTTTTAATATTCCCATGAACCCAACTTATATCCGCACATTCAGGGCTTATGGTGAAGCAGGTATCGGGAGAAGGGCAGGGCCGTCGCAGGCAGCAAAATATGGTGCTATTGGAGTAATGGTTCGTTCCCTCGCCAGCAATATTGATGAATTCCCGCACACAGGTGCTACGCAATACAATGATTCCTTTCCAAAAATTCCTGCCGTGGCCATCAGCACCAAAGATGCAGAATGGCTGAGCATACAATTGAAGAAAAAAATGCAGCTTACTGCTTTCTTCAGAACCAATTGCAGGATGCTGGAAGATGCGCCCTCCTTTAACGTAGTAGGGGAAATAAGAGGCAGTCAATTCCCTGAAGAAATACTGACGGTAGGTGGGCACCTCGATAGCTGGGACCTGGGAGAAGGTGCACAGGATGATGGCGCCGGTTGTATGCAAAGTATTGAAGTTATAAGGGCTTTAAAAACTTCGGGTATTAAGCCTAAACGAACCATCAGGGCCGTTATGTTCATGAATGAAGAGAATGGGGGAAGGGGTGGCGCTGCCTACCTGCAATGGGCAAAAGACAAAAAGGAAAAACATGTGTTTGCACTCGAAAGCGATGCAGGTGGATTTACACCGAGGGGCATCAGCATGGATATGAATGAAGAAAAAAGGACAAAGCTCCTGCAATGGAAACCTTTATTTTACGAATACGGCATCTATGAATTTGCACCGGGCGGTGGTGGCGCAGATATTGGTCCGCTGAAAGAGCTGGGAACACCGCTGGCAGGTTTTGCGCCCGACAGCCAGCGCTACTTTGACCTGCATCATGCGGCCAATGATGTTTTTGAAGCAGTAAGCAAAAGAGAGCTTGACCTGGGCGCTGCGAACATGACCCTGCTGATGTGGCTGGTAAGCGAATATGGATTATAG
>CAYOLS010000038.1:0-19969 GCA_964404845.1 uncultured Ferruginibacter sp.
TTTAATAAAGTATAAACAGGAACCACCCCGACAGTATTAAGTAATTCTGTGGCAAAAGCCAGTTCTTTGGTTCTTGTTGCGGAGCTGGTATGTGTAATAATGGGTTGGTTGTTGTCACCCGTTTTTACCAGCAAGGTATCATTTGGTTTGAACAGGTAGTAAATGCCATCTGCCGAGCCGTAAGGCCCTTTCCTGGGAATTACCATCACATTCAGCATAACAGGATCGGTGGATTCAAGGGATATGCTTTGTACATTGCCTGCGGTGCTGTCCAGCACATGTGGGAAAGAACCTTTTTCAAGGAGGGTTCTTTTTTGTATCCATACCGGGCGGTCCGTCTCATTCAGGAAATAAATATTTTCCTGTGCAAAAGATGCCTGCAACAGGAGTGAAAAAAATACCACGGAGAGAAGCTTCATGATGTGTTGTTTAGCACTTAACTGGTTATTATTGGTCTTTGGAAGAGAATGAGATTCAAAAACCTTTAATATCCACAAACAACCTGTTGCTATGGTAATCGATAAAACATTTTGTCTTTTGGAAAAAGCCGAAACCTAAAATACCGTGAATGGCTTCTGTGATCCCGTTGCTGCTTAGTGATTGTTGTATGGAAGAAAAATCCATCGCTAAAAAATTGTCAAAGGAAAAACTGTGGCCGCCGATCTCCAGCGTAAGTGCTTCAATGCTGAAAATACCATCGATGAGCCCGCCTGCACTGCCGCCTTTTTCGCCGGTGTCTGTAAGGTTCAATCCCAGCTCCCTCGCAAGATCATAGTCGAGCAGGTTGGCAGAAGCACCGGTATCCAGCAAAATATTTACATGCACATTATTGGCAAGCACAGCTTCCACGAGCGGGTGACCTGCACCATTAAACGAAAAAGGAATGCTCACATATCCTTCCCGGGCAAATGCTTCTTCAATTGACTGCATCTTAATTGTATTTGGATATTATTCAACAGGTTCCCACAACTGGATCTTGTTGCCTTCGGGGTCAAGGATATGGACAAATTTTCCATAATCGTAGGTTTCAATTTTATCGAGGATGGTTACATTTTCTTTTTTCAGTTCCTCTACCAGCGCTTCTAAATTTTCTACCCTGTAGTTGATCATAAAATCTTTTTCCGAAGGCTCGAAATATTTGGTGCCATCAGGAAAAGGATTCCATTGGATAAGCCCTTTTTGATCGCTGTCCACTTCCCGCCATTCAAAGCTGGTGCCGTAAGGGGTTGTGTCAAATCCCAAATGTGTTTTATACCATTCATTTACTGCTTTGGGATCTTTGCATTTGAAGAAAACGCCGCCGATGCCTGTTACTTTTTTCATGCTATATAATTTTATTATGTAAAATAAAGTGTCGTTCCGGCCCCTTTGTGCTCTTTGCGAAATGTTTTGCGCCTTTGCGTTAAATTAACCGCAGAGAAACGCTGAGGAGACACGAAGGGTACACCGGGGAATTATTTGCTTTCAAGGATATTCTTCAGGCTCAGCAAGCTCTTATCCATATCCTTGGGCACCATTTTCTCCATCATGGGTACCAGCAGGTTGAACGGGTAATTCAATGTACCGGCATTGCTCCAGGTTACTTTGGTTTGATCACCTGGTAAAGATTCCATTTCCATAATGATGTAAGCAGAAGTTTTCATCGGCTTTACAAAACGGATCTCGGCTTCCACTCTTTTTCCATCCTCCAGTTTCATGAGCTCTTTTTCACCTTCACCGGCATCCTTATTGCCTTTCCATGAATATACAAACCCAACTTCTCCGTCAGTGCCTTTATATTCCTTTACCCTGTCGGAATCGGTCATTGCACGATTATTAAAAGTATCCTGGTTTTTAAGCAGCCTTACATAGTCATATACTTTCTGGCGGGGCGCATTGATAATAATTTCACGCTTTGCATAATGGTCCTTCTTTATAAAAAGTGCAAGAATCATCAGCAATACGATAAAACCCACAATAACAAGCAGGATGATAAGGAAGAAATTCATTGTTTTAAATTTTCGTTATCGTATCTAAAAATGCATCCAGTTCCAGCTCAGCTTACCACGACTCAGTTCCAGGGATGGGGTAGGGAATTTAAAAATGTTCAGCACATATAACAACATGCGGACACCTTTCTTATTTGTTTTAATCCGGGTGAGATCAATATCAGGTGCAAGGTACCACTGCCGGTAGCGTTTGATATCCCGCCGGTCAAATGTAATATTTCCCTGGTCATCATAAGCTATATTATCGTAACCACCGAACATGCCTTCTGCACCTGTACCTACCGATACCTGCAGCCAGGATGGTAAATTACTTTTAGGGAAAAAATCCTTCAGGGTTCCGCTCAGCCAGTAGGTCTGGCCATTGTAATCTTTTAAAAATCTTTCTGGGCTGCTTTTGCCAAACAGGTCATTGCTGCGGTCGTTCAGCATCGGGTCTTTGTATTTCTTGCGGTGAAAGCTCCATTTCATTTGTATGCGCTGCCTGTCCCACGCCAGTTCCTGGGCTACCAGCAAACCACTGCCGGCAATATTCGCTGCGAAGTCGCCCCAGCTCCAGCCCCATTCTGTACTGAAGCCATCCAGCACTTCAATGGTGGTTTGATAAATGGCGCCGCTCATGCCGCCGATCCAGATACGTTTTTTGCGGTCGATGCCCGTCCAGCGCCAGAGCTCCATACTTGCCTTGCTTTCTGCATAAGCGCTGTACACATGGCCCAGCTTGTCCATTTGCTGCCATTCGCCAATGTCGTTGAATGTATGAAACTTTCCCTGCGGGTAATCCTTATACCAGGCATGGTAGAGACCAAGCATGGCACCGCTGTATCCTGCAATATTGGCCCCGGCAATTATTTTTACTCTTTTATTAATGGCTTGTCTGGATAAAGAAGGTATTGGCGGTGGAGGAGGTAATGTATCTGTTTGCCGCAGCTCTGCTAAAACAACAACGGTACTATCCTGTGCAAACGTAGCGGAGCTAAAAAAAGCAAAGACAAAAAACATGCACATAGTTCTCACTGTACAAGTGTGCGACGCCAGTGCAGTTGATAAAAGCTTAAAAGCCGGGTTCATAAAAACAAAAATAACGGTAACTTGTCTATTCAATTACGAATAAATATATTTTTGGGATCCGTATATAAAATACGGTTAATGTAAACAGATAAATTATGGATGCTGCAATTCAACAAAAGGTAGACAAATGGCTGGAAGGTAACTACGATGCCGAAACCAGGGAAGGAATAAAAAAACTGCAGGCGGATAATCCCGATGAACTGGCAGATGCTTTTTACAAAAACCTCGAATTTGGAACAGGCGGCCTGCGGGGCATTATGGGCATTGGTACCAACCGCATGAATAAATATACAGTAGGCATGGCCACGCAGGGTTATGCCAATTACTTGAAAAAGTGTTTTGACAAAGATATCAGCGTAGCCATTGCACACGACTGTCGCAACAACAGCCGCAGCTTTGCGGAGATCACTGCCAATGTGTTTGCTGCCAATGGTATTAAAGTGTATTTGTTTGAAGCGCTGCGTCCTACGCCGGAGCTGAGTTTTACCATCAGGGAGAAAGGCTGCAAGGGTGGCGTGGTTTGTACGGCCAGCCACAACCCGAAAGAATACAACGGTTATAAAGCTTATTGGGACGATGGCAGTCAATTGGTGCCGCCGCATGATAAAAATGTGATCATTGAAGTGGATAAGATCGCCAGCGTGGATGATGTGAAGTGGAGTGGTGGTGAAGCCAATATCGAGATCATTGGCAAAGAGATGGATGAAAAATACCTCGCAATGGTGAAGGGCCTGAGCGTTTATCCTGAAGTATGCGCAGCACAGCATGACCTTAAAATTGTGTACACACCTATACATGGCACGGGTATTATGCTGGTACCTGATGCGCTGAAGCAATTTGGTTTTAATAATGTAAGCATAGTGGAAGAGCAGGCTACGCCTGATGGAAGTTTCCCAACAGTTGTTTATCCCAATCCTGAAGAAACAGAAGCGATGAGTATTGGCCTGAAAAAAGCGCAGGCGCTGGATGCCGATATTCTGCTGGGAACCGACCCGGATGCGGACAGGGTAGCGATTGGTGTAAAAAACCAGAAAGGCGAATGGGTATTGCTGAATGGTAATCAAACTGCGATGATCGCTTTTAACTACATGATGGAAGCCCGCAAAGCAAAAGGCATTGCAGCACCCAACGATATGGTGGTGAAGACAATTGTTACTACCAATATGATAGATGTGATCGCCAAAGGCAACAACGTAAATTGCTACAGTGTGCTTACCGGTTTTAAATGGATCGCAGAACTGATCCGCAATAAAGAAGGAAAAGAAAACTACATCATCGGCGGCGAAGAAAGTTTTGGCCTCATGATCGGTGATAAAGTAAGAGACAAAGATGCGATAAGCGCCGTAGCCCTCTGCTGCGAAATGGCGGCTTATGAAAAAAATAAAGGCCGCAGCCTGTTCGACAAGCTGATAGACCTTTACCTGCAATACGGCTTTTACAAAGAGAGCCTTGTGAACGTAGTGAAAAAAGGAATGAATGGCGCCAAAGAAATTGCAGACATGATGGAAGGTTACCGCAACAAACCGCCGCAAACGCTGGATGGTATGCCGGTGGTAAAACTGCTGGACTATGAATTACAGGTTGGTAAAAACCTTTCTACCGGGGAAACCTGGAAAATAGAATTGCCGAAGAGCAATGTGCTGCAGTTTATTTTAGACGACGGTACCAGCATCAGCGCAAGGCCGAGCGGAACAGAACCAAAGATCAAATTCTATTTTAGTACCAGCGAAAAACTGAACAGCAAAGAAGAATTTGAAGCGACAGAGAAAAAGCTGGATGAGAAGATCAAAAGAATGGAGAAGGAGATGGAGATGGGGTTGAGTTAGGAGATAGGAGGTATAAGATATGAGAAAAGAGATGTGAGTGATGAACGATGAGTGCGTATGACTCCTTGAAACTCCTGGAACCTTGAACTTTTGAACCCTATTCCTGCTATGAGAAAAATTCTATTGCTGCTTTTATGTTGTGCTGTAAAGATGGTGAATGCGCAACAGCCGGATATGTTGAAACAGAAAGCTATGTTGCTGAAACGTTTCATGGATAAAAACCATTACCAGCCATTGGTATGGAACGATAGCAGCGCAGAAAGACTGTACAACAAATGGATCAGCCTGCTGGACGGGGAAAAATTATTTTTCACCAAAGCTGACATGGCGGCGCTGGAACCTTTTAAAACAACACTGGATGATGAGATGAACGGGAAGGGCTGGGATTTTTTCAAACGCTCGGTTGCGTTGTATCGCAAGCGTCTCCTCAAAACAGATTCCCTCATTAAAAATGTACTGTCGAAGCCTCTTGATTTTTCTGCCAGTGAAAATATAGAATATCCTTTTGCGGATTTTGCAGCAGACGATGCAGCCCTGCAACAACGCTGGAAAAAATATTGCAAATGGCAGGTGCTGCGTAAAATTGCGGATGACAATGATTCTGTAAATGTATCGGCTGATATGTTTGTGACCGCAGAAAAAAAAGCCCTGACCCAGCAAAAGATACAGGAAGAAAAGTATATACAGCGATTGCTGGGAGATAGCCCGGCAGCTTTTGATGCAGACCTGCAGGATAGTTATCTCAACGCCATCACATGGTGCTACGATCCCCACAGCACTTATATGAACCTTGGAAAAAAGGATGAGTTTGAAACAGAAATGAGTGCTTCGGAATACAGCGTTGGTTTTGAAATGGATGAAAATGACAAGGGCGAAGCGGTGATCTCCTTCCTGCAACCAGGCGGCAGCGCCTGGCGCAATGGCCAGCTGCACAAAGGTGATATTGTGATCGCCATTAAAATCGGCAAAGAGTTTAAGAACATTGCTGATATAACCGACGATGAACTGGAAGAAGCATTGGGTGGAACCGCCAAAGCCGAAACAGAAATAAAGATCCGTACTGTGGCGGGAGAAAACAAGACCGTAAAACTTACCAAGGAAAAAATTTCCAGCGAAGAAGATGTGGTGAAAAGTTATGTGTTGCAGGGAAGCAGCAATATCGGTTACATTAACCTGCCTGGTTTTTATAGCAGGGAAGATGATAACGGGAAAAATAATGAGCCCAATTATGATGGCTGTGCCAACGATGTGAGCAAGGAAATTGTAAAGCTTAAAAAAGATAGTATCGCAGGGCTTATCCTCGACCTGCGTTATAACGGCGGCGGTAGTATTTGGGAAGCCATGCAGCTTGCAGGTATATTCATTGATATTGGCCCCGTTGCTTCGATGAAGGACAGGGAAGGAAAAGTACAATTCTTAAAAGATCCCAACCGGGGAACTATTTATGACGGTCCTTTAATGATACTGATCAACGGCGCCAGCGCCAGCGCCAGTGAATTTGTGGCAGCAGTGCTGCAGGATTACAACCGTGCCATCATCGTTGGCGGAAATACTTATGGCAAGGGCACTGCGCAGGTCATCAAGCCGATGGATACGATCACCGATCCCAATAAAAAGTATGTCGACTTTGTAAAGGTAACAGGAGAGAAATTTTACAGGGTGAACGGTTCCACCACGCAATGGAAAGGAGTGGAGCCTGATATCAGCCTGCCTGATATGTACGGCAATGAGGCTTACAAGGAAAGATCGGCCATCAGCGCCCTGCAACCAGATATGAGTAAAGTGGGCATGTACAAACCTGCCGCTGCATTACCTATCGAAGGTCTTAAAGCAAAAAGTGCGCAACGTGTAGCAGGCAATGCATTCTTTAAAGCAATAAATACTTATACCGGCTTGACTGCACAATACCAAAAGGGCAGGACGATACCTTTAACATGGGCAGCCTACCTGGCGCAATACAAAGCCACCAGGGCATTGTTTAAATCGCTGGATGAGGAAAATATACCACAAGCCAATCACCTGCAGGTGCGCAACAATACGTTTGACAGTGAACGCTTTCATCTTTCGGAAGGTTACAGCAAGGGAGTGAATGAAGCATATTTAAAACATGTAAGCAACGATCCCGTGATCAGTGAGGCGAGGGCGGTGATGTTGGATTGGATGGGGAAGTAGTGGTCGATGGTCGATAGACCATGGTCATAGCAGGTTAAGATAGTTTGTGGAAACTTTGAACTATCGGCTTAATTTTTTCAACATTCTTACTGATTAAACTAACGGGCCTGTATATTTGAAACAATAAACCAGATAATAAACAAATGAAAAAATTTTTACCCTTTCTTTTATTGATCGCATTGTTCGCTTGTCCCGGTAAAATGATCGCCCAGAATTTCGATAACCCGGGAGAATACATGAGCTTTATCAGCAAGCAGCAGGAAAATATCTCTAAAAAATACATGGCTTATGCGAGCGCTTCGGCACATGGCAAAAAAGCCCGTAAAGTGGAAAATATCCGCCAGAAATTACTGAACGAAGTGCAGGAAGCAAGGATGAACATCAGCGGCATGCCTTCTTTTAAAGGAGATAAGAGCTACAGGGATACCGCTGTGAGCTTCATGAAAATGTATTACAATATTTTGAACGATGATTATAATAAAGTTCTGAACCTGGAAGAGATCGCAGAGAACAGCTACGATGAAATGGAAATTTTACTGAATGTAAAAGATGCCATCGATCTGAAGCTGGAAGAAGGAAACAAAAAACTGCGTACTGCACAGGAAAGTTTTGCCAAAACCCATAATGTAAACCTTATTGAAGGTGAAGCAAATGAGTTGGCCGAAAAACTGAAGAAAGTACATGAGCTGAATAAATATTATAACGACCTGTATCTGATCTTTTTTAAACCTTATGTACAGGAACAGTCGTTGGTGGAAGCCACCAGCAAGAACAATATTACCGGCATGGAACAATCTAAAAATGCCTTGAAAAAATATGCTGAAGAAGGTTTGGAAAAATTAAAGACCATCAAACCATTTGACGGCGATAATTCTGTGACCGCAGCCTGTAAGTCTTTATTACAGTTCTATATAAAAGAAGCAGATGCCACCAGCAGCACCAGCGAATACATGCTGGCAAAAGAAAATTTTGAGAAGATCAAAAAAGAGTTTGATAAAAAATCAAGCCCGACTAAAGCGGATGTAGATGCCTACAATGCAGCGGTAAATGATATGAATAAAAAATTACAGAAATACAACCAGTCGCTCAACGATTTTAACAGGCAACGCAGCGAGTCGCTCAACAACTGGAACAAAACTGTGAATCAATTTTTTGATGAGCATACGCCAAGGTATAAATAATTGTAACTTGCACCTGCTACAAAAACGCCTGCTCTGTAGCAGGCATTTTTTTTGAATTATGAGAAAATACGAAGATACATACCGCCACAAAGGACTCCGCAAAAAGCTGGTAGACCTGCTGAGATCAAAGAACATCACAGATGAAAATGTATTGAATGCCATCAACAATATTCCCCGTCATTTTTTTATGGATTCTGCGCTGGATAATATAGCGTACGAAGACAGGGCTTTCCCTATCAGCGACGGGCAAACCATTTCACAGCCTTATACAGTGGCTTACCAAAGCCAGCTTTTGCAGGTAAAACCTGGCGATAAGATATTGGAGATCGGCACCGGAAGCATCTTCCAGGCAACCGTGCTGGCAGAAATGGGTGCCAAAGTATTTACCATTGAACGCCAGAAAAATCTTTTTGAAAAAACAAAGCAGTTCATCTTTAAATCGAAATACCCGCAGCTGAAATTCTTTTACGGAGACGGGTTTGAGGGATTGCCCACTTTTGCACCTTTTGATAAAGTGATCATCACTGCTGCCGCACCTTTTATTCCGCCAAAACTTATACAGCAATTAAGAACAGGAGGATTTATGGTAGTACCTGTGGATGAAGGTGAACATCAGCGCATGCTCCGTCTTACAAAAAATGCAGACGGTTCTTACAACGAGGAAGCTTTTGAAAATTTCAGCTTTGTACCAATGCTCACCGGGAAAAACGGGTCATGATAATTAGCTAATTCCCTATATCTCAATCCCAATCTTCTTCATCAAGATTGATGCATTCATGCTCGTACAAACACCGGGTTTTAATTCATAATCAAAATACAGCTCTTCATTGTTGACGGTAACATCAAAATGATAATTATGGATATTTTGCGGGTAAGTATTTTCCAGTGAAGCAAGTGCTACATCATGTGTGGCAATAATGGCAGCAGCTTCTTTTTTTACCAGCTGTTTTATGAGTGCTTCGGAACCTGTATGCCTGTCTAAAGAATTGGTGCCTCTTAATATCTCATCCAGCAGGATAAACACATGTTCTTTGTTGTTTACCTTGTCAATAACCGTTTTCAGTTTTTTTAATTCTGCATAAAAAGTGCTCGTGCTTTCTTCCAGGTTATCCGCAATACGCATGCTGCTGATCAGCTGAACAGGGGAGAGGGCAAACTTGTTTGCACACACAGGAGCGCCCGCCATTGCCAGTATCACATTAATCCCCACGCTGCGGAGATAAGTGCTTTTGCCCGCCATATTGCTGCCGGTTACAAGCATGATCGATGCTTTTTTCTCAATGCTTATCGCATTGTTCACCCGTTTGTCTTCTTTTATCAACGGGTGCCCCATGTTTTCGGCCTCAATAAAGAAATGCTGTTCCTTCAATACCGGGAAGGTCCAGTTTGGATTATTGAAATAAATAACGCCAAAGCTACCCAATGCTTCAAAAATGCCCAGGTTATTAAACCAGTGATTTACATCTGCATCATGATTCTTCTTCCATTTTTCCAACTCCAAACATTGCTGCATGTTCCAGAGAAATAAAAGGTTGAGAGGGACGGCCAGTACAATATTAAAACGCAGGTCAAGCCTGTCAAGTATTTTTTCAAGTTGCTGTATATGCTGCGATGCAGTACTGTGCTGTTGTTTGTATTCTTTTTGTAATTGTTGCAGCAGCGGGCTTTCAAAATGTTCTTTCTCTATCCAGGCAATGCTGCGTGACAATGTTTTTAATTCATCCACCATTTTGCCCAGGCGGTTGTGAATGGCCTGCACATTTTTTTCCAGCCTGAATGCAATGATCGCCATACCCAGCATAACCAAATAAAAAACACTCATGGATGTATAACCAAAAATAGTTGTAAGCGTGATACCTGCACTGATAACTGGTAATACCCAGCGCAACCATTTCAAAGGCTTCCAGGTGAAAGCAGCGGGTTCGTACAACCAGTGCTGTAGCCGGTTGTAGGTAAGCATATTCACTGAAGACGCTTTTCCGAATGCCTGTAAATTTTGAAGCCATTCAGCTTTGGTGCTCAGTTCTTTTACTGCCTGCTGACGGGCAAGGATATCTTCTTTTGCGGCAGGATGCATGAGCCAGTTCGCCAACTGCGCAGAACCCATCTCGGAAACAGTGCGGTTGGTGAAACGGAAAAGTGATGCAGGTCCGAAAATATCCATGTCATTTGCATAGTAATGCTCCTGCATCATGTGCTGTGTTCCTTCATCAAAAGAATCATATTGGTGATGAAGCGCTTTTATTTCTGCTTCATTGATAAGCTGCAACTCACGGTTATGGGCAATTGCTTCCCTGTTGGCAATATCTTTGTAAATAAGAAAACGGAAAACGATGAGTAAGGCAAATACAAATGGCCCAACGACTGTCCAGTCAGGCGTAAAAAAATATACAACGGCAATAATTGCGGCAATGCAGGCAAAGCGCAGCCATGATAACGCCATTCTTTTTTGAACCAATTTTTTGTATCGCTGTTCCAGGAATGAAACCCGGTGCTCGTAGAAGGTTAGTGCTGTCATCGGGGAGCAAATATAGTAAAGGCATTTTTAATGCATTTTCCGGTTATCACTAAAATAGTGGCAGTTAAATATTAACAGTTGTGCTTTTTACAGCATTTTTCAATTCCGTATCTTTGCCGCCTGTTCAAATCATAGTTCAATGTTTAAAGTTCAAGGTTGGAAGTACCAGACTTTGAATTTTTTAAACCTTGAACCTTTGAACCCTTCCTGGGGCCGTTTTGGTTTTGACAGCAAAGTTCTTTGCAGGTGTAAGCATGTACAGCGTTGCGTAATTAGCTGTTTAATCTGAATACGAAAACTTTAAATGGCAATACTCAGTATGCCATGGCTGCCTAATTATTAATTAGACAACCATTCGGGCCGCCGCACAGGATCTCCTGTTTCCATGTGCCGCCGCCGACTCAAAACAAATACAGGATGCTGCGGTGGAATGAAGTGACCATTGCCTAAGACCATCCTTCTAAGGATATAGTTGGTTTGTTGTGTTCCTGCTTTGTCCCGACAATTAATTCACAAATAAACATGTAGAAAGCTTGCGGCGAATTTGTTTGGACACCGGTTCGAGTCCGGTCGGCTCCACAAAGGCGTTGTATCCTGTTTTCAATTGGATACAACGCTTTTCTTTTTGTAAAAAACCTCCGGCAGTTTATTGAAGACTGTTCATCAATTCCAGCAAAACCTTATACCCTAAAGTGGTGGGGATGGTAATTTTATTTTCGCACTGAAGTTCGGATGTATTTCTCTTATAAGATTTAATGTATTCCTTATTTACGATGTATGATTTGTGTACCCTGATGAATTGTTTGTAGTCATGCAGGATGTCTTCAAAATATTTCAGATTTTTTGCTTTTACATATTTGGTACCATCTCTCAGGTAGAAGGAAGTGTAAGTACCATTGCTTTCCAGGTAAATGATATCATTCACAATAATGAAATCTGTTTTATTAACATCAGACAAAGCGATCCTTGCCGATTGTGCCGTTACATTGTTTGCAGAATTTGCATTGGCCTGCAACTGTTGAGGCGCAGCTTTTTTCTTTTTTATTTTTTCAATGTTTTCTATCAGCAGCTTATAATTGATCGGCTTTAATAAATAATCTGTTGCTTCATACCGGAATGCCTTTAAAGCATAATTGTCATAAGCAGTCACAAATATTACATCACAATCGTATTTATGAAGCCTGTTCAATAATTCAAAACCTGTGCTTTCACCAAGGTTGATGTCTAAAAACAATACATCCGGTTTGCCGTTACGGATCAATGATACTGCCTCGTCAATTGTTGCCGCAGTACCGATAATTGCCACATCAGGGCAAAATTCCTGTAACATATCTTTCAATGTTTCCCTCGATTGTTGTTCGTCGTCTACTATAAATGCAGTTATGTTCATGTTTTTAGATTTCTAGGTAAGGTTAATATGGCAGAAGTGCCGGGACCGGATAAGTTCGTCATTATCGTTAGATCACCAATGCCATCTGTCTTTTTTAATAATTGTAATCGTTCTGAAATGATCTGGAGCGCATGATTTTTTTTGTAGGAAAAGTCTTCAGGCAGCCCTGTACCATTATCTTTGATCGTTATAACAAGGGCCCGCTCGGCTTTTGTTATTGCTATTATGATCTTTCCTGCTGCTTTTGTTTTTTTTAAGCCATGTTCAATTGCATTTTCCAATAGTGGCTGAATTAATAAAGTTGGTATTACATACAATTCCGGTACAATATCTTCCCCTATTGATATCGTATAACAGAAAGAATAACCATAACGGTCCTGCTGCACTGCCAGGTAGTTTGTAGCAAAGTCCAGTTCTTTTTTTAGTGTGGTATGTTTATCCCGCATGCTGTTCAAAATATCACGGATAAGGCTGGAGAAGCTGTTGAGATAGTTCAGGCCCTCCATTTTTTGTCCCTTTAGAAAAAATCCCTGGAGCGGGGTCAGTAAATTGAAAATAAAATGTGGTTTTAACTGGCCGAAAAAACTTTTTGCTTCCAGTTCCTGCATGTATAATTCCTGCGCTAGTTTTTTATGCCGCTGAATGGTTTTGTAAGTATATACTTTGTATGATGCATAAAAGATCAATAAGATGGCTGCTATGATCAACAGCGGATAAAACCAGAATTGCTGGTACCATAGGGGTTTAATGAGAATTGTATAGCTAACGATCTTAGGTGGAACAGCGGGGCGAAAATCAACAAGAAATAAAATCCTGTATTCGCCCGGACCGGTTGGCTGAAAGTTTACCTGTGCATTTTCTTCTACACCTGTTCTGCTGTAAATTTCTTTACCATCCTTTAAAATTTTATAAGTGATCTGTTTATTTGAATGGCCATAGTCCAGTACATCAATGCCAAAGAGGGCAGAAAAGTTTTTGTGAAAATTACAGGTATACGCAGAATCGTTCGGCGAATAATTATTCAGAGAGGAAAGAATATGAACTGCCGGGGAAACAGTATTGCTCATGTTTAAGAGCTGCTCCTTTTGCAAATAAAAAATACCCCTGTTGCCGGAAAGCACTACATGGTTGCTGTCTATCCAGAAATCGCTGATGGCAAATGGTATGTAGTATTTTTTTGCAGAAAAAACATTTACAAGTTCAAAGTTTCTTCTTTTAAATATTTCCAGTTCATTGTTGCTGTTTTTAATGTACAAATAATCACTATCATCTTTCATTTCGTACGCTGCTGTCGCACTGATCTTACTAAGGTCATTTTTATTTAGAATATTCGTCCTGTGAATAGCATATGTACCTGTGTTTGTACAGAAGACAATCAAATTCCTGGAAGTGCTGATACTATTGATCTGCTCATTTTGTAAGTAGGGCAAAAAATGAGTATTGTAAAAAGCGCCCCTTACTGTGCCTATGCAGAAATCTCCATCATCCAAAGGTAACAGGCAGAGTTTTTTATTTTTGGTGATAAATGAAAGCGGATGTTTTTTTAACGCCCCCTTTTCATCAACGGTCATGATATTGCTGCCGGTCGCATAGTAAAAAGTATCTCTTAGTTTACTTCCATTTTTGTATCCGATGTTTGTATTAGTTGGAGATAATGTACTAAACCGAAGCAATGTACCCCGTTTGTTTTCGCTGCCGGAAAAAACTTCTGCCCTTGTGAATAGGAGCCACCTATTGCTAAGCTTTTCAACACAACGAATGCTGGAAAAATGTTCTTTTATCGGGATGGAGTGCCGTCTGAATGCAGTAGCGGTGAAAAAATCTACGGTTGGGTTGCCGTACCCGATTACAATAGTATTATTCCCTGATTTCCGGAACATGCTTATATTATCATCATGCAGGCCGCTGTTTGCTTTATTGTAGTACAGGGAATTAATTTCTGAACCCGGGAAAAAGAACAACCCGTTGTCATGTGTGCTTACCCATACATTTTGCAGGTAATCCACTTCGATGTTTGTAACCTGTTCGCTATGCAAAAGTGTTTCAACAGTAACATTGTTCCCGGGAGATGAGAAATAATTTTTTATTTTAACTAACCCCAGGTCTTTTAAACCACCGATCAGCAGGTCATTATTGTATCGCACCCCGCTTTGGATAGATTGATGTATATTAAAATCATCCCCGTTAAACAACAGGTAGGAAGGTCTATTGTTAGACAGAAAAAATATTTTATTGTCCAGTATAAGCAAACTGTCTTTAACATAAAGCCCCGGATTTTTGTTGGCAAAGCTATCCAGCAGAACCTTTGTAACTATTTTGCCTGAATAAGCAGGCAACTGGTATTGTAGCATAATGGTCTTGCCCAGCGAATCTCCTATATAACTCTTCCTGGTAGTAAGGTCAACGCAGATGGCATTACGGCTACCTTGTTTTTGCAGGAACAATAAATTATCTTTTTGTAAACCTGTTAAGTAAGGTGCATCTGATTTCTTTTTCAGTTTATCAAGTCCATACAGGCTATCTGTATTGATAAGCCTGTGACTGTTCAGGTCCACAGCTCTCGTACGCCCTGTGTAGGTAAATACCCAAAGTATATTTTCTTTGGTTTTATAGATCGACACCACATCTTCAAAACTACCTGTGTTGATTATCTTAAACTCTTTGCCATTGAATTTTACCAACCCTTTATCTGTTGCAAGCCATATATAACCATTGTTGTCAGAAACAACTTTATAAACCATTTCTGTTGGAAGACTGCTGTTGAACGAGTTGTAATGCACATAGATGGGCTGTGCTTTTAAAGGCAACTGTGCAGCGACAGGTTGCATAAAAAAAACAATACATGCAAATGCAGCGAATAGATATCTTTTTGTAACCAAGGGGGCAGAATTATTGAAAACATAAATATAGAGTATGCAATCGATTGGCCAAACTAAAATTATAGTTATAAAATTGAACAAATTAAACTATTGTATATATGTATGCTTTCATTAATAAAAAGCATACTTACAAAAAGTGCGGCTGATTCCTGAAAATGATAGTAGCAACTTTAGTGTTCCAAAAGAACCTGCTGCATGCAACACCCAAAGATCATATCACTTTTTGTCATGATGGTGATGGGGCATGCTCATTCGGGTTACAGCCAGCTACTTACAGGCACGGTTTACCAGGGAAAGAAGAACGCTCCCCGGCCTGCAATTAATATATTGTCGCAGGTATGCAAAAACAAGATATTCCTGTTTACAGATAGTACAGAAACACCTATAGAAGAAGTAACACTGGCTGCAGTTGCTAAAAAAACTGGGCCCGCTATCCGTGTCAATGGAAATATTTTATACAGCTTCAATTACCGCAGTTATATAGATACTCCTTTTGCACAAAATGATCTTCAGCAGCACATGCTGCAAACAAACCTGTTCTTTACAGTTCACCAGAAGTACCCGGTAAAAATGTCGATCGCAAGCAGGAGCAGCAACTCTCCTTATTTTAAAAATGTGTTTGATATTAATGTTGAATTCAACCGCAGGTCGCTTATAGAGAACATTAAAGAACAATTAAGAAAACGTTTGCAAAGTGTAACAGGAAATGCAGGTTTGCTCGCAGCACAACAGCAATACAACGAATACAAACAGAAAGCTGCAGATCTTGAACAATGGGTGAATCATCCTGAAAGGGTTAAAGAGCTCATGCTGGCAAAGGAAAGGGAACTGGAGAATAAAGCAAGATCAGCAAAAAACATATTCCAGGTAAATGAAACAGGGGACTTTAAGTATATCCATGAATTAAAAAATGCGGTAACCCCTGCCGCAGCAACACAATGGGCCGGAAAAGTTGGGGATAGCGCCAGTAGCAAAGCTCAGCGTGAAACTTCAACCTTCCAGGCACATGCGGAAAACCTGGAAGCAAAAAAGAAAGAACTGGCACAGCTTCAAATGCAGGCAAAAAATGCAGGAGAACAGCTAAGCCAAACGAGGAAAAAATTCCAGGATTCTGTTGCCCGTTTAAAGCAACAGGTCAATAAAATAAGTTCTCCCGATGAAGTGAGGCAGTATATGGAAGAAAATAAACTGCCAAAAGACAGCCTGACAAAATTTCAACGGCTATTGCTTTCTGTTAACAGGGTGGGCCTGGGCAGGAGCATGGTAGATTATTCGGAACTGACGGTGAAAAATATTTCTCTCACGGGCGGGCACCTGGAAATGAACCCGGGCAAATTTTATTTTGCTGCCGCAGCCGGAAAAGTGAATTACCGTTTCAGGGATTTTGTTTTTAAAAATGAAGCACGCAACAATAAGCAGGCCTTGTATCTTGTAAGGGCCGGTTATGGAAAGAAAGAAGGCAATAACATGATCTTTACTGTTTATACAGGAAAGAAAGCGTTACTCAATTACATTACTCCGAACAACACTGAAACTGCTCACAGGGTCTTTGGCTTTTCTGTTGAAACGAAGCTGGCTGTCAATGCAGATAATTATATCATTGCCGAATTTGCAAAATCATCTTATTATAATCCGCCCGGCGCACCGGGCTTTGATATCAGGAAGGCATTTAATTTAAAGGAAAGGGCGAATGAAGCATATAGCATAAAATTGTTCTCACACAACAGGCAGACCAATACAAGGCTCACTGCTTATTACAGGAAAATGGGAGAGTATTTTCAGTCATACAACCTGTATCCCATCAATGTAAATATGGATGCGTGGATGGTAAAAGCCGATCAGCATTTCTGGAAAAAAAGATTGCAGGTAAATCTTGCTATAAGAAAAAATGATTTCAATAGTCCTGTTGCCCTTCCATCCAGCTTAAATACCAAAACGGTATTTAAATCGGCACAGGCTTCTTTGCGTGTACCCAGGTACCCGTATATATCTGCAGGCTATTATCCTTCTTCGCAATTATCCGTAATGAATGATAATGTATTGGTGGAAAGCCAGTACAATACATTGAATGCAACTATTGGTCATAATTACAACCTGGCGGGCATCAGCATGAATACGCATGTTATTTATACCAGGCTGTACAATACAGGAACAGATACAGGCTTCCTTTATTTCAATGCAAAAAATTATTCTGTCAATCACAGTGTTTTCCTCGATGCATTTACGCTGCAATCCTCTTACACATTTACGCAGCAGAAATTACTGGAAATAGGTACGCTTGAAAATACACTAAGCTACCGGTTCAAGGATCGCATTTCTGTAACCGGCGGATTTAAATGGAACAGGCTCAACAATACAAAGGATCTGTACGGCGGACTGGCTTCTGTGAACATATATCTCAGGAGAATAGGCATGCTGCAATTGCAGTACGACAAAACATACCTGCCGTCTCATGAAAACAGTTTGAGAGCAGTGGATATGGGTAAACTAAGCTTTTACAAAGAATTCTAAAATATGAAACAAATTATTGCTTTTACATTTTTACTGTTTGTGCATACTGCTGTTACTGCACAACTTTCAATGCAGGTACACATGCCGGCAACAGGCCTTGTGCAAAGAAACCAGTTGTGGAATGTGATGGTCACCAACAGTACCGCTTCGGCATACGAATGCAAGCTAAATATGGTACTCTCCGACAGGAATACAGGAGATGAAGTAATGACGGCCGCCACTTCACAATTTACCGTAGCCAGGGGTGCCAGGCAACTCAATGTAAATTTACTGGAGCCGGTGCAATACAATTATTTAACAATGACCGGAGACTCAAGGCTGCAAGGCCTGCTGCCACCCGGAAATTACATGGCCTGCTACACATTAACCCTTGTGAATACAAAAGCAGATGCAGTTACCGAATGTGTGCAATTTGACGCAGAGCCTTTAACGCCACCCATGCTTACATTTCCAGCGGATAGTTCGGTGACCGAAGCCTTGCCTTCGCAATTTACCTGGCTACCGCCTACGCCTGCTGCCATGTTCAGCCGGTTGCAATATGATATTGTAATTGTACCGGTAAATGATGGCCAACTGGCAGAAGATGCGATCCAGAATAATATACCTTTTTATTCTACGGGCAATATCACCGGCAATAACCTAAACTATCCCGGCGCTTCCCCGGCTTTTGAAAAAAATAAATGGTATGCCTGGCAGGTGATTGCCAAAGACGATAAAAGCTATGCTGCAAAAAGCGAAACATGGGTGTTCCAGGTAAATGCTTTTTCAAAGAAAGCTGATGTGGTAACAGAAAGCTATGCAGATGCCAAATCGTATTACACAGGCAAGACCTATTATTTCTCTGATCATATCCTTGTATCATTTACCAATCCATACACGGCAAAAAAAATGCGCTATGCTATCAGGCATGCTGCCAGTAAAAAAACAATAGCGGGTATACCGGATATTGAAATGAAGCAAGGACTGAACAATCTCTCCGTACCTGTGAAGAAATTAAAAGGGCTGAAAAAAAATGAACTGTATACAATGGAGATCTACAACAGTTCCAACACTACTTACTATGTCAATTTTATTGTGAGATAATATGATGAAGCAACAAACAATAGCACTGCTTTTACTGTGCGTGAGTATCATAAGCTGTAAAAAGGCCAGGGAAAAACCGGCAATGGCTGAGTTTAACGGGGGCAAGGTATATATGTATGCTACGCAGAAACCTGCGAACGGCGGCCAGGAAATACTGGTGAGAACAATGTTTGAACTGAGTTCTAAAAAAACTGCAATGGAAATGAGCCATTATTTCCAATACCAGTTAGGAAAGCATATAAGGCTGATAGTAAATGGCGACACACTAAAGCCGAAGCTCACTTATTATGTACCTGTGATCAATGAGCTGCGAAAAGAAATAGACGCAAAATTTTTGATCTCCGGTGTTGCTCCCGGTAAAAAAAGGCAGGTGATCATTGCCGATTCAACACAGGAACTGCACAAAATAAATATTTCATTATAACAAGCATAAGCACCGCTATGTATAAAAAGAAAACAATAACCGCTCTCGCTTTTTTACTGATCCATTCCGTGGGTGTATTTTATCCCGGGGTATCGTATGCGTTAACAAGCGGCCCTGCAACACCGGAGTCTTCCCAGTTTCAACCGGCATCCGTAACCAATATGGTAGATCCTTTTACCGGTGACTTTAGCTATAATATTCCTTTGCTGGATGTAGATGGGTACCCAATCAATATAGCTTACAACAGTGGTGGCGGAATGGATGAAGAAGCAAGCTGGGTAGGCTTTGGCTGGACATTGAATCCAGGGAGTGTATCAAGGATCATGAAGGGTTTGCCCGATGATTTTAACGGAACAGACAAAGTAAAAAAAGAATACAATATCAGGCCGGATATTACAGGCGGGCTCGGGTTCAATGTAGGGCTTGAATTGTTCGGTCTTGATTTTATCGGGGCCAAAGCTTCTGCCGATATTTTTTACAATAACCAGCGGGGCTTGGGTGTAGAGATAGGTGCTGGTATAACGGCGAGTTTAAACCCTTCCAAACATGTGGCAGGTGAGTATACCGGCGGATTATCGGTGGGCGGCGAATTAGGGATCACATCCAATTCGCAGACAGGTGCCAATTTCAACTTTGGAGCTAACCTGGGTATCTCCTCTAAAAATAAAGAGAACCAGGGGGGCAGTGCCGGCCTTCGTTTTGGCGGCAGCTTAAACTCCAGGGCTGGTTTAAAATCAACCACTTTAGGTTTGTCTTTTAATACCTCTACAGCGGAGCAAAAAACGGCCCGCTTACTCAGGAACATTGAAGGCATAGCCAATTCTTTTGGATCTGCCACAACAACTTACGGCATGGCTTTTACACCTACTATCAGCATGCCCATGAAAAATGAATCGTACACACTGTCGCCGCAGGTGGGGGCTGAATTC
>CAYOLS010000039.1:0-19727 GCA_964404845.1 uncultured Ferruginibacter sp.
GTTACAAAAGCCCAGGTAACTTACTCCGGACGAATAGAGACCGGCTACCAACATTATTTATTCAGGGCTATAACCGTTGACCCAGGACCAGGTTGGAAAGGTTATAATCTTGACGAAAAGCAAAACGGTTATAGTTTTACAACTTCCAACGGACTCGCTTTTGCTAAAAGAAAATTGTTTACGGGTATTGGATTAGGATACTTGAATTTTGAAGGAATTGAAGGAATTTCAATTTTCGGAGATTTCGAATATTCACCATTAAAAAGCAAATTAACACCTATATTTAATTTAAGACCAGGCTATAGCCATATTTGGAATCAATATAAAAATGGAACAGGGACAATGCATACAGAATTTGGACTTGGCGTAAATTATAAAATGAAGGAAAGATTTGGAATTTATTTAAAGTCTGGAATACTTATAACGCAACAGTCATTTATCATACCCATAACTTTGGGGTTTAGATTTTAAAATAAAATGCCAGACAGTATTACGCCACATAACAGGTGTTTGGCAAAAAAACTGGTTGAGTACTTAAATGAAGCTTCATGCTTTTTATCAAATCCAGTGCTGCAGACAGTTTAGACAGTGGTACCGGCAGACGGAATTCTAATTCCTTCATAAACACAAATACCTGTCCGTGAACTGTTATTTTACCAAACAACATCGCAAAATTGAACGATAATAATAAATGAAAAAAATAATTACAACCTTTTTAATTCTATTAACAACATTTTCTGCTTTTACACAAGTTGACAAAAATTCTGACCTCTACAAAACAATTCTCTCAAAAGACAGTTTGCTTTTTAATGTGGGATTTAATACCTGCGACATTAAACAGTTTGAAATTTTGTTGAGTAATAGTCTGAAATTTTACCACGATAAAGATGGCATTTCTGATAAAACAAAATTTCTTGCCGATTTAAAAAAAGGAATTTGTAACAATCAAGAAAATAGACAAGTAAAAAGATTTTTGGTAGATGGGAGCACCGAGATTTTCCCACTTTATAAAAATGGAATTCTTTACGGAGCTGTACAAAATGGTGCGCACCAGTTTTCTGAAAAAAGAGAAAGCGAAGCAGGAATTGCTAAATTTACCAATGTTTGGCAACTAGAAAATAATGAATGGAAGCTCACGACTTCATTTAGCTTTGACCATAAACCTCTAGAAAATTCAACAACTGAAAAATCATTTTTTGGCAACGATAGTCAAATTGAAAAATTGTTGAAGGAAAACAAAGTTCCAACATTAGGAATTGGAATTATTGAAAATGGCAAACTGCAACAAATAAAAGTTTTTGGAGAAATTACACAAGGTGTTTCTGCGCCCTACAACACCATTTTTAATGTAGCTTCTTTAACGAAACCTGTAACGGCAATAGTTGCATTAGAGTTGATTAGCCTGGGCAAATGGAATTTAGACGAACCTATTTATAAATTTTGGACTGACCCAAACGTTGCAAACGACCCACGAAATAAGAAACTAACGACAAGGATTATTTTGAGCCATCAAACAGGATTTCCAAATTGGCGTTATATGAATCCCGACAAAAAACTCAATTTTCAGTTTGATCCGGGAACAAAGTATCAGTATTCGGGGGAAGGGATGGAATATCTGCGTAAAGCATTAGAGAAAAAATTCAATAAATCGCTACAACAATTGGCTGACGAACTTATTTTTCAGCCTTTAAAAATGACCGACACACGATATGTTTGGAGTAACAAAGTAGACACAACAAGATTGGCAATTGGTTATGACAAAAACGGAAAGGCCTATGAAACTTTTAAAAACAAAACCCCAAACGCAGCTGATGATTTATTGACAACCGTTGAAGACTATGGAAAATTTTTAGTAAGTATTATGAATAGCGATAGACTTACTAAAAGTGTTTTTAAAGAAATGGCTTCAAACCAGGTAGCAAGTACAAAAGGAAAGCATTTTGGATTGGGTTTGGAAATATATGATTTAGGAAACGGAGAAATTGCCTTATCTCACGGCGGTTCTGACAATGGTGTACAGAGCATATTTTTTATCTTACCCAAAACAAAGCAAGGACTTTTGATTTTTACAAATTCCGACACCGGCGGAAGTCTTTTTGTAACTCTGTTAAAACATTATTTGGGTGACAACGGACAGAAAATAATAGACATTGAAACGAAATAAAAAAACAGCTAACACTGGTTTGGCAATATATTAGAAACTGACCAATGACAAAGAACTGCTTAAATTGCAATAATTCCATCTTGTTGTTGGAAGAATGATAGCTGGAAACCTTTATTGATTTTCTTCCAAGTTTTTAGTAAACAAAGACAAAACGGAATATTTAAATGTAGATAATTCTGCTATGACCTATATGCTCATTAATGGAGTAAAAGAGCAATAAAAAGAAAATGAAGCGCTGAAAACATTGGTAAAGAAGTTGTTGAAGCAGTAAGGGCCCTTCTTTATTATTTATTGGCAGCTTCGCTGGAAATTTGCCAACCTCTCCAAAAAAAATTATCTTCGTTAATAATGCCTTTTGCAGGTATTACCAATATTTCCTAACTCGATAATTTTTTTTATGAAAAACTTCCGTAGTCCCTTTTCATTTATTACTGCATTTGCAGCAATAATCTGTACCTGCTGTTCCATTTCTTTAAAAGCTCAACCCGCAATGGGCACTACTTCTTTTGCAACCGCCACTACCACCACCCTTTCTGCCAATGCACCCTGTACAGCAGGCAATAGTGCTGTTTCAAATGGTTACAGGTTCACTCTTTACTCGGGTGCCAATTGTACTATTAACAATACTGCGGCTTCCGGCAACAGCGACGGGCATATCAACCTTATTACAACGCCTACTGTAACTGGCATTTGGCAACAGGGGCGCATTGCCTCCAGCGATGGCAGCCAGTTTCAGCTTGATAACTTTATTTTTTCGGCGCTCACCACTCCTTTTCTTGGCAAAACCATTACCGTAACCGGTTTTAAAGATAATGTGGCCGTACCCGGCGCTACAGCAGTGTCGGCGGTAATAAATGCAACTGGTCTCGCCAATACCTTTACAGTGAATGTTGCTTCCAATACTGCATTCGACAACATTGATGAAATACGGCTCGTTCCTTCGGCACCCGCCGATGCACAAGGCACCATCAGCATCCATTCTATTACCATTTCGCCAGCATCTGTATTGCCGCTTACCTTTACCTCCGTACGTGCAACCGCTACCACAGCGGGTATTAAAGTTAACTTTGATACCGAAGAAGAAATAAACGTATTGAACTACCAGGTACAGCTGAGCAGTAACGGAACCGATTTCAATACCTATAAAACCCTGCCTGCAAACAATAGCGCCTCTAACCGGTATGAAACCTTATTACCCGGCCAAACAGGCAATGCCTGGATAAGAATTCAATCAAATGACATTGATGGAAAACTGCAGTTCTCCGAAATTATATACCTGCGCAATGCCGCAACCGCCGGTGCGCTTGTAACCTATCCTAATCCTGCCGGGCGTATCCTTTATATAGATGACAGGGAAAACCAGTTGTTTACCATATCCAGCCTGCAGGGAACATTGTTGCAGAAAGGTAAAATTGTGAACGGGCAGGTTGACCTTTCCGGGCTTGGCAGGGGCATGTATATTTTAAAAGTGAACCAGCATTCTGTAAAAATTTATAAGAACTGATCCATAGACCGGTGTTATACCAAACCTGGACTGCCGGCAACAGCATTATGTATTGCTGAATACCGGCTATTTTTCCTCGCCCTTACCATGCAGTACATACAATGCATCCATCATCACCAGCGTAAATTCATAAAATAAAAAAATGTTGCGTCTTTCATCTGCATCGTTAAGCAATAGCAGGTGTGGGTTGCAAAAGCTGCCGTGCAGCAGCTGCTGCATATCGCAACGGATATTTTCCCGGTCAAAAAAACTGCAGAATTCTTCTATAATGGCATGTGCCGCTTTTTTGCAGGCAGCGGCATCTTTGGCCATTGCCAGTGCATCCTGCATTTGCAGCAGCTCCTGTGGTAATAGTACAGCACGGTATAATTCCGGTCCTGTTGTTTGTAGTTGATTCATACCCCGTAGTTTTAATAGGTGATTAAATATGCGTAGCGACGGGTATGTATAGAATTGTGTGCAAGTACCTGGGCAGGTCGCAGTACGGATAAAAAGGGTGATTATTCTTACACAAAGAAAACAGGCGCTTCTTGTATTTTATATTCACCCGATGATTATTATATTTATAAAGCCGTATTAAATATTCATTGTTAAACAAATTATATTCGCCTTATGGAACGAAAAATACACCATGGTAAAAACGTAGCCCGTTTTCGCCAGATGCTCGGCATTAAGCAGGAAGCCCTGGCCACACTCCTTAATGATGATTGGACACAGGTAAACATCAGCCGCCTGGAAGCTAAGGAAGAAATTGATGATGCGTTGCTGGCGCAGATATCTGTTGCCTTAAAAATACCGGTAGAAGCTATTAAAAACTTTGATGAGGAAGCGGCGATTGTGAATATTCAGAATAATTATGAGGGAGCAACTGGAAATGGAATATCATCAAGTGGCACTCAGAATAATGGCTGTAATATTAATCCATTGGAGAAATATATTGAGGCGGTGGAAAAGATTGAAAAGTTGTATGAGGAGTTGTTGAAGGCGAAAGAGGAGCAGATTGAAGTATTAAGAACATTAACAAAAAAGGCATAAAAGAACGAATCATGTATTTCTATATGAAGAGTTTTTGAAGAGTAAGTATTTGAAAGAATGGACACTATTTTAAATTTGATTCAGAGTATATCAATAATTATCGCTTCAATTGTTGCTATTTGGGGCATTAATTCATGGCGAAGAGAAGCTAAATGGAAAAGGAAATATGAACTTGCTGAAGAGGTTCTTTCACTATTTTATGAATGTAAAGAAAAATTTCAAATCATTCGAAGTCCTTTTGGACACATAGATGAAGGAAAGACAAGAAAGCGTAACGAACACGAAACTGCTGCGGAGACTGAAAGATTAAATAATGCATACGTATTTATTGAGAGGTATGAAAAAGAAAAAGAACCATTTATTAAACTAGCTTCTTTAAAATTTAGGTTCATGACAATTTTTGGCAAAGAATCAGGTGAGCCTTTTGACGAAGTAAGACGAATACTTAATACCATTTTTCTTGCCGCAAGTAGGTTGGGCAACAGATATTGGAAAGATCAGGGTTCTGGCATTTTTAACACTTCAGATGAACATTTTCAAAGACATTTAAAAGAAATGCATAAAAATGAATCAATTATATGGGGGAATTATGATGATGAAGACATCACTGCAAAACAGATAGATCAATGTGTTCTAAAAATAGAAACATATTGTTCACTGATAATAAAAGAGTAATCACAAACCAAGATCATAACAGTTGTTCGACTAAGGCAAAAACTACAGTTCTGCTGCAAGAAACTGAGCTTCGTGAACATATTCTATACCGTAAGGTATATTTGTTTTAGCATTAATGACAGTAAAAACTCCAGCGATGCTTTGTAAATTCGGAATTACACAATTATTACATTGAAGAACCGTTCGGCCTTCCATTTCAGTTAATCTGAAACCTATTTTATATAAAAGTGCTTCCGTAATTGGAATAGGATGAACAAAATTCAGATTGACAAAATCTTTACTTTCGACTGGAGTTTCTAAATCTTCTGCGTTATAAATATCGATGTGTACTACATTATCCTCTATTGGATTACCAAATTGATAAGTAATTAGATCTGAAAAAATATAATGTTTGACTCTTACAATTTGGCCAACATCATTTTTTAACATTGATCCTACCCGAATTTGATGTTTTTTATTTGCTTGCATAGTTTATATCTAACTTTGGCGAAATATCCCAATACATATTTGAGCAGATCTCCTTTCTATGTTTGAAGACAACGATAATGATATCTTTATGACTGTCTTCTTTAAGACAATACTTCCATTATTCTATAATATAATTGAGGCCATTGGGTTGGGTGCTTCATTCACTAAAATAGTATTTCTTTAATGAAATGAAATAGAAAATTAACTAGATAATAGCTGTTGCAGTATAATTCGTGACTTTTCAAAGCCGAAATCACGGCAGGTAGTGCCGACCAAGGCAAAGAATTTAGAACCAATCCTTGTCACCATCACCCTCATCTTCACCGTTATCATCAGCATATTCTTTCGGATTGGTATTGCTGGTAGAAATATAATCTGACAACTTAATTCTCTTGTATTCGTTTATAAGGAAGGCAAAAAAACTGCTAACTGTAAAAGTTGTAATAAAGAAGAATCTACTTAGAAGATAAAAAACGAAAAGCCTGTGAATGAAATTAAATGATTGTTGGAAGAATAATAAAACCTCCCGCCAATGAATAGCTTTTAATTCAGTTACCAGTTGATAGTTATAAATACTTAATTGTGTTCTTTTTGAAAGCAAAACGACGAATAGTAAAATAATTAAAAAAAGACCTTGAATAACAGAAAAAGAGACGAGTGCAGTAAATTGAAGAAAAAGATTCTTAATTTTTTTTATGCGAGCTTTATCTTGTTTGTCTTTATCGATATAATTTTCAATAAGCTTATCTTTCTTGTCATAAAGCGATAACATGACGCTGGCAAACAAGCCAATGAATATACCGAGGAAGGAAATAACATAACCTGCGAATTCGTTTGAAAACCCGTATTTAAAAATTAAGACCCCAATTACTGCAATAATGAAAGAAATTTTCTGGCTGTCGGTGAATTTGTTGTCCGTTAATTTTTGACCAGCTATGTTGAATCTTTGAAGTCTATCGGCTTCAGAAATTATATCTTTAAGAAATATTCTAAAGTTCTTCAATTGCATAATCTGGGTACATCTCTTTTTTGATTTCTTCTAACAATTCTAAGCAATATTTTTGAACATCTTTAAATAGAGGATTAGGCCCGTAATCTATTTGGACGCCTACGTCTTTTAGATAGATGGTTGGTCTTATTTCCTTATTTTCAATCCTTATGGGAATGTCCTGTCCTTTCCGTGTGGTTATCTTTGCTGCTGAGTTCATAAAATTTCCAAGAGCCCTTTTCTCATTATGAATTGTAAAGGTACTGCTGCCCAAGGCCATCATTATCTTGTCATAGTCCTCTATCGAAACTTTTGGGTTCTTATCAACTATTTCAACTTTTACTTGAAACTCATATTCATTTGGAATATCATCATCGAATCCTCCTTTAACTGGTATACCTGTAGTGAATGTAAATCCTTTGAGTTTTGCTCCTGTTAAAAATTGGTCTTTCAAACGTTCGGGAAGATAATAAGTGAAATCGCACTTCGTTTCTGAACCTTTGAAATAATCTGCGATATGTTTAAGAAATACATCCGCAATTCTTGCATCGGTATAACCTTGAATCATCAAAATACCTTCATTGCTATCAATTGGAGCGTGCAGTAAAAAGAAAAATTGGTCTGCAACAATGTTATCAAGGTTGATAGGTGTTGACTCATCATGGTCAACTATTTTACCCAATTTTCTATGTCGTCCATATGCACCGCCTTCTAGCACTCCGTGTAAAGTAAAATTCGCATTTTGGGGTTTACTGATTTTGGTGATTATTTGACCTTGATCATCTTTATAAGAGGCAAACCTGAAACCTTTAAGTTTTTTTTCATTTTGGTGATACCCCTTTCTGTCGGTGTGATTTACAAAATTTTTGAAAAATGCAACAAACATCGCATCTGCTGTCTTTTCTCCGACTATTTGGAGATATTCTGGTCTCTTTCTCACAAAATCACGAAATGTGATTCTCCCCCCCACACCCGATTTATGTCGAATTGTAACTTTGTAAATTTCCAATTTAGGCTCCATATACTGAACTTTCTAGCAATCTACAAAATATTGTTATGAATACTCCGTCATGGAGCTTTTTTCATCAATGTTACTTTTCATTATTGACCGTTATTTAAGATCCCTCTTCTGCCTCGGCCAGTACACTCTAACTGCCATGGTCTGGGCTCCGACCAGCCATGTAAAGGCAATTCGTAACAATAAATACTCAATCAATTTTCAGGTGAAAAACAAAGCTGGTTAGTACGGTCTTTAAAGATGGTTAGGCAGAGATGCTCTCAAATATAAAAATTATTTCCTTTAATCAAAATATTTCTTAGCCCACTTTTTTTGTTTATCGCTGCTCCCCTGCTGTTGCATAGCTACACTATAATGTTGCACAACCGTACTTTAATGTTGCATTGTCAAACATTTTTGTTGCACAGGCTTACTTTAATGTTGCACAAGTATATTTTAATGTTACACAGCCATGCTTTAATGTTGCATAAGCATACTTTAATGTTGCACAGGCTTACTTTGTTGTTGCATAACTAAACTTTACTTACTCACAGCCTTACTTTGCTCTTTTCTCACAATTGCCGCAACCTTTTTAATTAGTATCCCCGTCTTGTAAAAAGCAATAATGCCCAACCTATAAAACTAAAAACAATGGCATCAAAATTCGAAACCTCTTTCGGGGCCAGGCTCCGCAAGTTTGAAGACGCAATCCAGTACATTCAAAACTGGCCTGTTTACACCCCCACCCGCCGGAGATTGCTATCACTGCATTACAGGCACTCGGCAAAATATTAAATAGATCATTTTTCATCTAATGTTTTAAAATATTGAGGATATCCTAATAAATGACCATCATAAATAGTGATTTTTATTGTAGCATTATTGATTTTCATTTCAATGTTTTGATCAACCGGGTTTATAAGTCCTTCAGGAATATGAGTTACGTCAAAAATAAAAGTTCCCGGAATTATATTTACAATACATTCTTTTGGTATTCCTACTACACCCCCAGACTTTATTAACCGGGTGGCCCCTGTTATTGGGAACCACAGTTTTCCTTCAGTAAATTCTGTTACTTTAGCCAAAACTCCTTGTGTATTTTGCAATTTATTCAGGAGGTTAGGATCATTCCATCTTATTGATGGAAAAATGATGGCAGGAAACCTGTATTGATTTTCTTCCAAACTTTTAGTGAACAAATTCAATACATCTGTTTCTTCCAAGCTCTTTACCGGAATAATTATTACATCCTGCGGCAAAAAATCCAATTCTTTCGCCAAAGAATCAACCGGTTCTTTATTTGGGTCCAATTTTTCATAAAGCAACAGGCAAGGCACCTCTTTTAGCTTCCAGTTTAGGAGCTTATAAGTATCTGTAACATTTTTCAGGCTACGTTCTTTTATAAATTCCTCCATTGTAGTTGTTGTATTCATTGGAGATAATATTAGATTAGTGCTATCATTGTTTTGCGATTTTGCAATTGCATTTGCAAAAAAAAGAGTAAGTAAGATAATTGTCTTTTTTAACATGGGCCACCTCCTCCTATGGGATCATAAGGTATGCCAGGAACGGGATTAATGGGATTTACAGAACCAACAGTACTAACTTTTCCCTGACCAAAGGTAGAAGCTTTCATATACAAATCCATCCGGTTGATCCAGAATGTTTTTAATTGTTGTGTGGTTAAGTATGGGAAATTTTTAAAATGAGCTCTCAAATCTCTTTCTGCAAGATCAAATGCAACAGCAGCTATATTTTTTGCCTGGGTATGGCTAAACATAATATCTCCGTCCTGATTATAATATGGCAATCCAAAACTCAGTTGAGGAATTTGTATTGACTTACTTGAGCCACCAAAGCCGACGAATACAAGATTACTATAAACAGAAGTTAATTTGGCTTCTTGCCAAAGTGAATTGGTAGTAACAGGTACAAACACAAAATTGTTGGGACAAGTAACGTCTTCATCTTCCTCGAGTTCTCCTGCTCCACAAGGATCATTTGGGTCTTCCGGTGTATTCGGCGCTTGGGGTATCCTGGGAATTATATTGTATCCTAAGGGAGCTGTAGGGCAAGGATTCGTCGGCCCGGTACCTGTTCCACCACTTCCACCCCCCATACCACCACCAGATGGTGCATCATCGCATTCCCCACATTCCGTATATAAAAATGTTTGTGAGTAGACCTGCCCCGTTTCCGGGTTGTAGGTTTCTTCATACCAATCCACACACTCGCCACATGCCAATGCTAACCTGTTAAGCGCATTTTCTGTTACCTCATGTTTAACACCCCCTATTTTATAAACTATTTTTACTTCGTTATTGGTATTTGTTAAAGAAACAGGGTCTATGATATCAGAAGACACTAAACTGTAATCAAGGTTATATCTCACAATTTCGCCGGCAAATCCCCCAGAGAATAAATTCATTTTCAAAAACTCTGGGGAAATCAATGTTTCTGAAACGATAAAGCTGTCACTTAATAAAATTTCCTTTTTAATAAATAACATCACATACATTCCTGAAGCTATTTCTCCTTCTGGATTCTCGGTTGTTATCAAAAATTTATAAATAAATTTATCTGTATTGAAGTTCTGTCCATAGTATCCTATAGGTGTTATATAATTACCGGACAATGTATAAGATTTTGTTTTATCCCATTGAGGCTGGCCAGCTCTCCAATCGGCATTGCTAATTGTTCGTGCAGAAACATTTGAACTGTCATTAACAGAAGAATAATACCAATTCTTGATTTTGTCAATCTTAGATAAAGAAGTTATTGTTTCAATGGGTAAAATTTCGTTCTCAGAGATTTTAGAGCAGCCAGATAAAAGTAGAAGCGAAGTAAAAATAATGATACCGAAGGCTAAAATTTTTGCTAGTTTCATAAACGTATATTTTGGATTAAAGATTCATAAATATAATGCGCAATAGTTAATATTTACACTACTACTGGACAACAAAATAACGTAATTTGTCAGAGGTTGGGCATGCCCAACCTCTATTTAAAAAATTATGAAAAAAATTATAACGGGATTAATATTGGTTACATGTGCCCTTATCCACTGTAAACCAACATACAATGATATCAATCCCGATATTAAATGGATAGACAATTACAAAGACCCATATTTAAGCGGTGTTCACGACAGCTTAAAACATTTAATTCCAATACTGGATTCCATACTCAGGAGCGATCAAAAATACCGGAGCATATCAGACCCAAAGATTTTTGAAAGAAATCAAAAAAAGCAAGCCCGGATCGATGTTGCCAATCTAAAGAGTATAACCACCATTCTTGATAAGTATGGTTGGCTGGGACAGCGAGACATTGGCTTTATAGGAGCTAAAGCAATCAGCATGGTTATGATACATTCCGATGCCCAAACAAAACTGAAGTATTATCCTATGCTAATTAATGCCGCCAGGAATGGCAAAGTGAGTTTTGAGTCAGTAGCATTATACGAGGATAAATTAAATGCTATGCTCAGGAGGCAGCAGTATTATGGAAGCCAGGTTATACAACATGACGGAAAATCTGTATTGTATCCTGTATTCCTGGTTAATGAGCTGGAGCTTCGTCGAAAGATGATTGGAGTTCTACCAATTAATAATTATTTAAAAATGTTTCCTAATCCTGATTCAGGCCTGAAAGTTTATCACGACAATTATGAAAAGATAGCATCATCCGTAAAACTTACAGATTCTTCACCAATACACTTTGATCTCAAATACATTATTGATTCCCTGAAAATAAAAAAATAAGTAATATTTTTTACACCAATACAGGTGCTTTCAACTAACGCAAGTGTTCGGCGAAAATGGTAGATACAAGTGATTATGTATAAATTATTATCAATTTTCATTGTAGGGATTACATTGCTGGCATATACTTGCAGGCAGCCTTCTAATAAAATAAAGTCCACACCGAAACTTCCTGTAGCATTTACCGATCCTGCATTAGCCGATGTGCCTGACAGTTTAAAATACCTTATCCCTATTTTAGACACTGTATATCGTACAGATCAGAAATATAGAAATACTTCCGGTATTGAAAGCCTCGCAAAACAAGCGCAGATTGATGCTGCCAACTTAGTAACTGTAAAAGAAATTCTCGATAAATACGGTTTTCTTGGATTACGGGATGTGGGCTTTATTGGAAAAAATGCGCTGTATATGGTAATTCTTCATTCTGACAGTAAAACACAATTACATTATTATCCGCTCTTTGTAAAAGCTGTTGACAAAAAGAAAGCAACTTTTGGAGATTTAGCTATGTATGAGGATAAGCTCAATTTAAATTTACGAAGGCTTCAATACTACGGAAACTCAGCTTACAAACTATAATAACAAAACCATCCCTTACCCAATTTACGAACCCGATAGCCTTGATTTTCGTAGAAAACAAATGAAGCTTGGGGCAATGAATGACTATCTGAAAGGCTCTTTTAACCTGAATTGGGATTTGAGCTCTTTTAAAAGAATACAAAATGATATGATTTCCTATTTTAAAATTGTTGATAGCCCTTCAATACATACAGACGTTAATACTTTAAGAAAAAGTATTCCTTAATACGGGTAACAGTGCATGCAATTTTTTTTCTTTCTCTACAGTTACTTTAACTACATTTATAACTCACTCATCAAAATATCCGGATGGTCAATATCAAGCACAGGGTTGGCATCAAAGCCCCGGTGGAAAAAGTTTACAAGGCACTGTCAACAATTGAGGGCCTGGCCGGCTGGTGGACAGCCGACACAAGCGGTACATCCGCCATGGGAGAAAATATTATTTTCCGTTTTGCTGCGTTGGATGGGAAAGAGTTGGGCAGCATGAATATGGAAGTAAAACTTTTAGAAGAAAATGAAACCGTGCATTGGGTTTGTGTAGAGGGCCCCGGCGAATGGATAGGCACGGATATCGTTTTCGATATTCACCAGGAAGATGATTATACCATTGTACTTTTTCAACACTGTAACTGGAATAAATGGGTGGAGTTTACTGCTCATTGCAGCATGAAATGGGCGGTATTCCTGCTAAGCCTGAAACAATTGGTAGAAACAGGCAAGGGAAAACCTGCACCTAATGATGTTAAGATAGATAACTGGAATTAACTTTTTTTGTTTGTCACTGCCTTGGTTCGTGGCATTGGGGTATTAGCAGTTCTACAACAAAAGGCCTTACCTGCCGCCGTAACACTCACCATTCGTGTAATAAAACTAAAGCCGTCTCCGGGTTTAGTACCAACTTCCCTTCCCTGTGAGTTAAAAAAAATTCTCTCCTAAAATTTACGGCCGTTTACACTTTTTTTACAAGCTATTCCCTATCCTTCGGCTTGTTTGAATGTAAATTCGGTTAAAAACCTCCACTACAATGGGAACAATGAAAAAATATTTCTCAAAAACACTCGCCTATCCCTTCCTGGCAATAGTACTATTTGGTACTGCCTGCAACAGGACAGTTAAAAATGATCTGCCAAAAGAAAAAGAGCATCCCAAACTTATAAAAACCATAGGCAGCCCCAGGTATGGCAATGTTCAATGTATCCTGCAGGACAAAGCCGGCAACCTTTGGTTCGGGACCACTGAAAATGGCCTTTATAAATACGACGGAAAATCGTTTAGCCGGTTTTTGATAGCCGATGGCCTAAACAGTGATAATATTTATTGCCTGCTGGAAGATAAAGATGGTAAGATCTGGATAGGTACTGTAGCAGGACTTTGTATCTACGATCCTTCCACTTCCCCCAGGGCAGGCAGTAAAATGTTTACTGAGATCAGGATCCCACTACCCAAAAACCTGCCTCCCAACAAGCATCCAAATTATGGCAACTCGCATTGGGTATACAGCATCATGCAGGCAAAAAACGGGAAACTATGGTTCGCAACAATAGATGGTATTTATATATACGATGGCAGATCATTTACACTGTTTACAGTTAATGATTCAGCAAATGGCTTTTTAACAGGTAATGATAAAGCGGAACGTATTTTAGAAGATAAAGAAGGTAACATTTGGTTTGGAGGCAGAACCAACGCAGGTGTGTATCGTTACGATGGAAAGTCTGTAACCAACCTTAAACCAGAGAGCTTAATTCAAAACGGGCCAAGGCCAAAACCGCATAACTGGGGATGGCCGCAGCTGCAGGACAAAAACGGGAATATCTGGTTCAGCAATTGGGGCGGCGCCTACCGGTATGACGGCAAAACATTTACAGCCTTTACAAAAAAAGATGGCTTGCCCGGCATCGTTACCCGTATTATAGAAGACAGTAAGGGAAATCTTTGGTTTGGTGGTGATGGCATTTGCCGTTACGATGGAAAATCTTTCACTTGTTTTACAACAAAAGATGGACTAACCAACCCAGGAGTTTGGTCAATTTTGGAAGATAAAAGTGGTAATCTTTGGATCGGTACGAGAGAAACAGGTCTCTACCTTTTTGATGGAAAAAAGTTTATTGTTTATTCAGAATATAAACACTAATCTTTTCAACTGTCGCAGTGTTCTCCGGATAGCAGTCAGAATCAGAATGAATAACTGCCAGCATATCACTATTCTCTCACTACCCTCTCATAATATACCGGCCTTGCATCTTTCGTAAACCCCGTGATCACAAGGCGTAAAGAAGCAACAGTTCCCGGGCTGGCAAAGCGAATATTTGTACCCGTACCATCCCCTTCAAACGGATGATTGTTCCAGTATGATTGCTGATCAACTTGCTTTACCACCGGGGTATAACCCGCAAGCACCACTGCGGGAATATCCACTGACTTATCCCTTTGCATCATGCCGGCCCTGATGGTATAGATAGCAATGGCCCCATGACTACCACCGCCTCCCGAAGCACCGGCAAAATAACCTTTGATGATCTTTACCATGGCAATATCAGCTATCGGCAGGGAATGAATATTGGCTACGTCGGTAAGTATCTCATCTACAAAAATGGCCGGTATTCCATCCCGGATCAAGGGTATTCTCTCCCCGGCAGGAAGTACGGATTGTGTAATAGGATTGACCCTGTCTTCAGACAACACGGTAAAAGTCAGGCCGGCCACCCTACCCTCCAGCCAGTCGAATATATGGTTATACGCCATCGCATTTTGTTGTTTGTTTACAAAGTCGAATACCTGCTGCTGCTCGGTCATGAACAAGGCGGAGCTAAGTTTTTCGTCTAACAACTGGGTAGGTGTTTTTGTTTTGGCTTTAACGGTTACGGATTCCAGCAACTTGGCTTTATTGCCTGTTCCGTTTTGTTTGCTCCATGTGTTCGCAGTATCACTATTACCAGTTTTGTTCCTTTCCTGCAGCATCAGCGGGCTGCCTGGGAGCTGGCCGGTAAAAGCGGAGAAATCATTGCTGCTTTTCCATTGGGTTTTAATATCCTGCAGCGACCTGTTTTTATCCCTATTAAAATGATACACAGATATAGAATCGAAAAAAGCAATATCCTGCAGGTAAAACTCGCCCGCTTTATTGGTGCTCGCTTGCCATAGGTCAAAAGAGGAATCTTTGCCTTTAACTAAAAAGCTAAGCCTGGTTTCCTTCAGCGGCTGCTTATTTTTAAGTGCTATACCGCTAAAAGATAAATAGCCTTCGGGCTGGTGCGTTATATTAGGGAAACTATCTGCCAGCAGCTTTGCCCAATGGTAGCGGGTCCATTTTTCGGTGATCAGTAAGGCATCCAGCGCATTCACCCATACACTGCCGCCCGCAAAGTATTGTGCAGGCTCTGTTATATCACCGGAAAGATCACCCAGCCACAGATCGCTTTTAATAGTACGTTTGCGGGCATAAGCCGCAGTTGCTTCTATGGAAGCTGTACTGTTGCTGTCAAGCGGATCACCCGTGATCTTCCATTCAGTAAGCCCATCGCTGGTATTAGTGGAACTTAAGGTTAGTTTTGGAGAAGCCATTGACCCTGTTTGTATAAACACCAATCTTTCTGCAACCGGTATTTCATTGCTGTTAAAAAGTGTGAGCTGCACCACTCCGGGTAATAACTTGTTTACCGGGATAGCGATCCGCACCAGGCTGTCTTTTTTTTGAATGTTGCCGCTGTACAGGAGCTGGCCATAAGAAGCTGCTACCAGCTTATAATTAAATACGCCATCTTCCATTCCCGCAGTGTTGATCTCCACTTTCAAAAGCTGTTCCTGCTGTCTTGCTTTTAATGATACGCCCTGCGCAGGTGATTGAAACGAGATCGTTTTGGCATTGCCGGCAGCATCCGATACATGTGCTATGTACGTCTTACCCGCTTCGGGCCGGATATTGAAAACGGCCAGCTGTGTATTAAGTGAATTAAAATTGATAAGTACCTTACCATCACCATCCTGTGCTGCAATATATCCCTGCCATTGTTGAGGGAGCGTCCCGGCTGCGCTTAACCGGATAGCTACTTTGTTATCCCTGCCAGGTAGTAGTGTCCCTGATTCCGGGTACAGCGCAGCCGTCCATGCTACCGGTTTACTGATTAATTTTTTAAAAGAATGCTGGTTGTAAACAGGCAGGTGATACAGGTATTGAAAGCGCTCATCAAAGTTGAGCATCCACCTGGTATAAGCCCTCAGGAAATAATTGCCTTCTTCAATATCGGCGGGTAGTGCGATACTTCCCTCGCCAGCAGCATCCAGGATCGGCAGCAGCACCCGGGAAACAGTTTGCTTTTGCTCATCCAGCAATTCCACGTACAGTGTTTTGGAAATATAAGACTGTACATTACCGGAAAATAGGTAAGCTTTAAAGCGGATGATCTCTCCCGCATTAAATGATTCCTTATTGAGAAACAAATGGATCTTTTCTTGTGGATATTTTTCATCGAGGGTATTCAAAGCTTTCTCCGCTTTTTGTTGTGCCCGCAGGTATAGGGCAACAAATAAAAAGGAAATAATAAGAAGGATTTTTTTCATGCCAGGCGCTTAAAAGCTATGATAAAATAATTTTCACAGCGCTGCAATGATAGTACCAGGCATGCCGGTGCAAAACAGTAATTGGTCAAATAAAAGCAACAAGCTTGTTTCATAAGCAATGCGATAACTTGAAGTACTCAAAAATAAAGTAAATAAAGTTTCCAAACTTCGTCATTGCAGGCAGCATATATGGCGCAGGTGTTACACAACAAATTTTTCCCCCTTCCCTACAAGTACTTTTACTACATTTATATCTTACGCATCAAAAACATTCAGCATGGTCAATATCAAGCACAGGGTTAGCATCAAAGCCCCGGTAGAAAAAGTTTACAAGGCATTGTCAACAATTGAGGGCCTGGCCGGCTGGTGGACAGCCGACACAAGCGGAACATCCGCCATGGGAGAAAATATTATTTTTCGCTTTGCTGCGCCGGATGGAAAAGAGCTGGGCCGCATGAATATGGAAGTAAAACTTTTAGAAGAGAATGAAACTGTGCATTGGGTTTGTGTAGAGGGCCCCGGCGAATGGATAGGCACGGATATCGTTTTCGATATTCACCAGGAAGATGATTATACCATCGTACTGTTTCAACACTGTAACTGGAAGCACTGGGTAGAGTTTACTGCTCATTGCAGTATGAAATGGGCCGTATTCCTGCTAAGCCTGAAAGAACTGGTAGAAACAGGCAAAGGGAAACCCGCTCCAGATGATGTTAAGATAGACAACTGGAATTGAGGCCCGGGCATACCATCCTTCGCAGCTTCTTCGTGTTTCCTTCGTATCTCCTTCGTACCTTCTTCGATACGGCTTCGACAGCTACCGAACACTTACCGAAGCAAACACGAAGAAGACCCGAATCAAATACGGCCAAACTGCTGGTAAAAAACAATGCTGCCCGCCGCCCATACTCCCGCAAAGGGCTTTTGTACCACAAGCATAAAGCCCCTTATCATTTTACTGCTGCCGTCCACGGCGGTAGTGCCAACGATGTCAAAAGGAATTTTAATGACACTGCCACCTTCCTGCCTGTTTCGCTGCGTGTATTTAATCACCCGATTTCGCTATTGCTATATAACAAATGAATTTTCATTTTTGAAAAAAAATTCCAAATGAAAAAGATCCTTTGTATGATGAGTGTAATTGTACTTATCAATAAAATAAACGCACAAAGTGTAGGTATCGGCACCAGCAATCCCAACAGTAAAGCTCAATTGGAAATTGCCAGTACCAGCAAAGGTTTGCTTATTCCCAGTATGACTACATCACAAAGACTTGCCATTACTTCTCCGCCAAACGGATTACTGCTGTATGATACAGATAAAAATGAATTTTATCATTATAACAGTGCCGGGTGGACGCCCATAGTGAACGGTACTTACTGGAATAGACCGATTACCAGCCGTGATCGTATTTCTACATCAGACAGTGTGGGTATCGGAACCCCAGCACCTACACAACGACTGGATGTGAATGGAAACATCAGGAGCAGGAGCAATATTGAAGCAGAAGGAACAATGAGCACCAATGGCTTTATAGCTACGGGTAATGCTGTTATTGCCGGTACAGCTGTGGTAAATGGATCATTAACCACTAACGGAGATATTAACCTGAATGGATCCGGGGGAACGATACAGTTTAAAAATGCCGGGAACAATACCGGGTTTGTGCAGATCAGCGGCGAAAATCTGCGTGTTGGAACCAATAGTGGAAATACATCCGGGAAATTTGTGATCCGCACAAATGGTGCTGATCGTATAGCGGTGGATGCCAACGGCAACCTCAATTACAGCAACAAAATAACCAGTGATGTAACCGGAACGGTGAATATGATGCCTTTATGCTGGGGAGTAACCCTTGCCCTTGATGGAAACCCCATTATTGTGGCCCGTGGCTCAGCCAATGCCAGTGTTACAAGACTACAAAAAGGCCGCTACCGGATTACCTGTGATGGTATTACACCCAACAGTGCTATTTTTTGTGCTCCTAGAGCTACCGGGATTGTTATTGGGAGCATTCCTTATTTTGGATACGCTGATATTTTTATCCGGGCTTCAGATACAGGAGAAGATTTTGACCAGCTGTTTAATTACCTGGTTTATTAGAGCGGATAATAGACTGGATTTTATATCTGCTTAATCTGCGGGAGAGTTGCCTTCATAAATAATGACCGTTTCGTTTTTATTATCGGTGTAATCCGCCTGATCCGTTTAACCTGCCACCGACAGGCTGGTCCGTGTTCACAGAACCGTGCCTACTGCAGTCGCAACTGTCTTCTTTCACCCCCTACTCTTGCCCTCGCCTGGCTTTCAGCCAACGGGCCTTATACACTTCAACTCCTATTCTAAAGTAATTATATTACTATTAATATATTAAACTTAAATAGTGATTTAGAATGAACTTCAATCAATCCCGATGGCTGAAATTTATCTACCGAAGGAAGGCCAAGCGGCGGCAAGTGGGGAATATATCTGCTATGAAAAAATAATTGCAGCTCTAAATTCGAGCTGCAATTATAGAGTTATAAGCATTATTGATTAATCAGCCATCCCTTCACTATATTTATAACCTCTCCTACATTGCCTTTGAATAATAGATAAGCTATTACCATACAAAGCAATATGTAATACCATTCTCTTGGCTTTACTTCTATGTTAATGTTCATCTCATAATATTATAATTAAAAAAGTAGTAAGCATATCCTGTCTCATATGCAAACGCATTAGATAACTATGATTTTGATCTTATTAATATAAATATGAACTACTTAAGTAGAAATATCTAAACACATATTTTTTTGACTTCAAGTAGATTGATTGAGTAGATTGACTGAGTAGATTGATTGAGTAGATTGACTGAGTAGATTGACTGAGTAGATTGATTGAGTAGATTGATTGAGTAGATTGACTGAGTAGATTGATTGAGTAGATTGACTGAGTAGATTGACTGAGTAGATTGACTGAGTAGATTGATTGAGTAGATTGATTGA
>CAYOLS010000040.1:0-19575 GCA_964404845.1 uncultured Ferruginibacter sp.
ATAGCATTGTGTTGACAGAAAAATTTGCCAAAGCATTTTTTGGCAACGAAGATGCAATAGGTAAAATAGTAAGGGTTGACAGTACACACAATTGTACTGTTACAGGCGTACTGAAAGACCTGCCCAACAATACAAAGTTCAGCTTCGATTATTTGCTGCCATGGTCTTATATGAAAAAACTGGATTGGGATGATGACAACTGGCAAAATAATTCTGTAAAAACCTTTGCCTTATTAAAGGAAGGCTCATCCCAGGCAGCGTTTGATAATAAGATCAAGAATATTACCATCGATCACACTAAAAATTCCGGTAATCCTTCCACAACGGAGGTATTCACGCAACCTTTGTTCCGGTTTTACCTGTATGCAAAATCTGAGAACGCCAGGCTGGTAGGTGGCCAGATAGAAATGGTGAGGTTGTTTGGTATCATTGCCGTATTTATCCTGCTCATTGCCTGTATCAACTTTATGAACCTTAGCACAGCAAGAAGCGAAAAACGTGCAAAAGAAGTAGGTATCCGTAAAGTAGCCGGTGCCGGACGCCATATGCTGATGCTGCAATTCATCTGCGAAAGTATATTGATGAGCCTGCTGGCATTTATCATTGCATTGGGTTTGGTACAGCTGAGCCTTAAGTCGTTCAATGAACTGGTAGGTAAGGAACTTTTTGTTGATTATAAGGATGCTACTTTCTGGCTCGCTTCCATAGGCTTTATTTTAGTGACAGGTATCGTTGCAGGAAGCTATCCCGCTTTTTATCTTTCTTCTTTTACTCCGGTAAAAGTGCTGAAAGGAACTTTTAAAAAAGTAAATGCGCTGGTGGCGCCGAGGAAAGTATTGGTGGTGATACAGTTCTCCTTTGCCATTATACTCATCATCGCCACTTCCATTGTAGTGCGCCAGATAAAACATGGCCTTAACAGGGAAAGCGGATACGACAGGAAGAACCTGATCTATGCATTTACACAAGGTGATGTTGACAAACATTTTGCTTCTATAAAAGGGGAATTGCTCAACAGTGGTGCTGTTACTTCGCTTACAAGATCGGCCAATCCTATTACACAAAGATGGAGTGACAGCTGGGGCTTTGCATGGGATGGCAGTACAGAGGCTGACGGAAAGATCGATTTTTTAAGACTCGGTTCTGATGCTGATTTTGCCAAAACCATCGGCATAAAAATTATAGAAGGCCGTGATATTGATTACTATAAATTCCCGACAGACAGCAGTGCCGTACTGTTAAATGAATCTGCCGTAAAAGCAATGCGCCTTAAAGATCCGATAGGAACACAGATACGTTGGGTTGGTGATACTTCAGGTGCTTCCGTGCATGTAGTAGGCGTGATAAAAGATTTTATCATTGAGTCACCCTTCCAGGAATCCATTAACCCCCTCATGGTATTTGGTTTGGGCAGGCAGGATTTTGCGCAGGTAATTCACATGAAACTGAATGCTGCCCATGACGATGCAGCCAATATTGCTACCATCGAAAAAATATTCAAAAAGTTCAACCCGGAATATCCTTTTGACTATGCGTTTGCAGATGAATCTTATGCCAATAAATTCAAGGATACACAACGCATGGGTACGCTGGCATCATTGTTTGCAGGACTGACCATATTTATTTCCTGCCTCGGGCTCTTTGGCCTCGCTGCTTATATGGCGGAAAGCCGCATCAAGGAAATTGGTGTAAGAAAAGTATTGGGTGCATCTGTAATGGGCATCGCTGCTCTGCTCTCCAAAGAGTTCTTAAAGCTGGTGCTTATCTCTTTTGTGATCGCCACTCCGATAGCGTGGTACTTCATGAACAAGTGGCTGGCTGAATATTCTTACAGGATAAATGTAGAATGGTGGATATTCCTGCTCGCAGGTCTTGCATCCATTTTTATTGCCATCCTCACTGTGAGCTACCAGGCCATCAGTGCTGCAAGGGCGAACCCTGTTAAAAGTTTAAGAAGCGAATAATTCATCACATCAACTTTAATTACCAATTACAGTTATGATCAAAAATTATTTCAAAATAGCCTGGAGGAACTTACTGAAGAATAAGAGATCTTCTTTTATTAATATCGGCGGATTGGCCATTGGTATGGCAGTAGCTGTATTGATCGGCCTGTGGATATGGGATGAATTGTCTTTCAACAAATATCACTCAAACTATGGACGGGCAGCGCAGGTAATGCAGCACCAGACCTGGAATGGAGAGGTAGGAACCGGGCAGGCCATTCCATTGCCATTGGGAGAAGAGCTGCGCAGCAATTACGGCAGCTCCTTCAAATATCTTGCTATGGCGTCGTGGCAGGGCGATCATATTTTAACCAACAATGATAAGCACCTTACTAAGAACGGGTTGTTTATGGATGTAGATGGCCCCAAAATATTATCGCTTAAAATGCTGCACGGAACACTGGATGGTTTGAAAGATCCCGGCAGCATTATTATATCTGCTTCTACAGCCAAAGCTTTTTTTGGTGATGCTGATGCAATGAACAAGTTGGTAAAGATCGATAACAAGATGGAAGTAAAAGTAACCGGTGTATTTAAAGACCTGCCTTATAATACAGATTTTAACCAGCTGTGTTTTATTGCACCATGGAGCCTCTATATTACATCGGAAGAATGGTTTAAGCGGGCTGCAACACAATGGGGCAATAATTCTTTCCAGCTGTTTGCCGAGATAAATGAAAATACAAATTTTGATGCCGTTAATAAAAGAATAGCAAATGCAAAGCTGAATAAAGTACCTGCGGAAGATAAAAAATTCAACCCGCAGATATTCCTGCATCCTATGAAGAAATGGCACTTGTATTCTTCCTGGAAAAATGGCTTTTATGACGGAGGAAAAATTTCTTATGTAAAAATGTTTGCCACTATCGGTGTTTTTGTATTGCTGCTGGCCTGTATCAACTTTATGAACCTCAGCACAGCACGTTCAGAAAGAAGGGCAAAGGAAATTGGTATCCGTAAAACAGTAGGATCATTAAGAACACAGCTCATTAGCCAGTTCTTATGCGAATCTGTTTTGGTAGCCCTCCTGGCATTTGTTTTTTCTGTTATCATTGTGTTGGCCTTACTGCCATGGTTCAATGAAGTGGCAGATAAAAAAATGTCTATTCTCTGGGGCAATCCCTTTTTCTGGGCCGCAGGAATTTTGTTTACGCTGGTCACAGGATTAATAGCCGGAAGTTATCCCGCATTGTACCTTTCATCATTTACTCCCGTAAAAGTTTTAAAAGGAGCTTTCAAGGCAGGGAGGCTGGCAGCCTTGCCACGCAAGGTTTTGGTAGTATTGCAGTTTACGGTATCCGTTGCTTTGATCATCGGTACCATTATCGTTTACCAGCAAATACAGCACAGCAAAAACAGGCCGGTGGGGTATAACAGGAACGGGTTGATCATGATACCGATGACAACACCTGAATTTTATGGTAAGCATGATGTACTGAGCACTGAATTGAAGAAAAAGGGTGCCATTACAGAAATGGCCGAATCTAACAGCCCTCTTACTGCTATCTGGAACAACAGCGGTGACTATGGGTGGGAAGGAAAAGATCCCAATCTTGATGTAGACTTTGCCGTAGTATGGGTAACGCCCGATTATGGAAAAACAGTTGGCTTTGAAATTAAAGAAGGCCGTGACTATTCCAAAGATTTTCCCGGCGATTCCAGTTCCATAGTTATCAATGAATCGGCTGTTAAGTTCATGAATCTTAAAGATCCTGTTGGAAAAATAATTACCAGCGGGGAAGGAGAAGGGCAAGAGAAGTTTACCATCATCGGGGTGGTAAAAGACATGGTCATTACTTCTCCGTATGAACCTGTTAAGCAAACTTTATACAGGCCCGGCAGTGATAATATCAACTGGATGCTGCTCAGGTTAAATCCTGCAAAAAGTGTAAGTGAGTCTCTTTCAGCGATTGAACAGGTATACAAAGCAAATATTACTACAGCTCCATTTACTTACCAGTTTGTTGAAGAAGATTATGCTTCAAAATTTGCTGAAGAAGTAAGGGTTGGAAAACTTGCCAGCTTTTTCACTATACTGGCAATACTCATCAGCTGCCTCGGTCTGTTTGGCCTCGCCTCTTTTGTAGCAGAACAACGCACCAAGGAAATTGGCATCCGCAAAATTGTAGGCGCTTCTGTATTCAACCTGTGGGGATTGCTTTCAAAAGATTTTATACTGCTCGTAGGGCTTTCCTGCCTTATGGCCATCCCGCTTGGGTATTATTATCTCAACAGTTGGCTGCAGCAATACAATTACAGGATCAGCATTTCCTGGTGGGTATTTGCAGTAGCTATCGCAGGAGCCATTACGGTTACACTGCTTACAGTGAGTTTCCAGGCTATAAAAGCTGCGCTGGCTAACCCGGTGAAGAGTTTAAGAAGTGAGTGATCATTTAAAAAACATTGTCAACCATGTTTAGAAATTATTTAAAAATTGCGCTGCGCAATATCCGTAAGAACAAGCTGTACAGTTCTATTAATATTATAGGCTTAACCATTGGGTTGGTAGGTTGCCTGCTCATAGGTATTTATGTTAAGAATGAGTTGACCTACGATCAGTTTCACAAGAATAAAGAACGCATTGCCAGGGTGATCATGGAAACCCGGTCTTCGAATTCAGCGGACAGGATCGCCCTTACAGGAACCAGGGTGGGTCCTGAATTTAAACGCAGCTTTCCGCAAGTGGAAGCGTATGTTCGTACGATGATGTATCCTATGTCGCTGGCAAACGGGGAAAAATCATTCAACGAAAAAAATGTATTGTATGCGGATGCTGATTTTTTTAAAATATTTTCCTTCCATTTATTACGTGGCAATGCCAGTACGGTATTAGACGGCGCTCAAAAAATAGTGCTCACCCAAAAAGCTGCCAAACGTTATTTCGGCAATGAAGATCCCATAGGTAAAGTGTTGCGTATTAACGGTGGCACCAAAGATTTCGAGGTAACGGGTATTGTTGCCGATGCGCCATTGAACTCGCAGATCCAATATGATGTCATTGTTTCATTTGCCAGCACCAATGCTTTTAAAACAGAAAAATGGTCGGAGGCCAATTATGTAACTTATCTTTTATTGAATAAGGCAGACCAGATCAGGGAAATGGATGCGGCCATCCAGCCTTTTATGAAAAAAATGTCTAAGGAGGAACTGCAGATACCCGAAAGCAGTGGTTATAAAACTTTCCATCTTGAACCTTTGCAATCAGTTCATTTACGTTCCGGGGTTGCCGGTGGACTGGAAGCAAATGGAAATATCACTTACATCTATGTATTAAGTGTGGTAGCTGTTTTAATTCTCCTCATTGCCTGTGTTAATTATACCAACCTGGCTACAGCGCAATCAGTAAGCCGCAGCACAGAGATCGGCGTACGTAAGGTAATGGGCGCAGGCAGGGGGCAGCTGTTGAAACAATTCCTTGGTGAATCTTTTGTTATTACATTCATCGGCCTGCTGCTGGCTGTTCTGGTAAGTATTGTTTTGCTGCCGATGTTCAATAGTGTTACCGGTAAAGAATTTACTTCCTCTGTTTTCTTCAATCCTGCATTTATTACAGTTGCTATTGTATTGTGCTTTGTGATCAGCCTCATTGCCGGTGCCTATCCAGCTTTTGTATTAAGCAATACCAGGCTGGTGAATATTTTAAAATCAGGATTGCGTGTTTCCAACTCCGGTGGCGGTTTGCGCAAAGCGCTGATCACTTTCCAGTTTGTGATCGCCATATTTTTAGTGGCTGCTACATTGATCGTGTTGAACCAGGTATATTATATCCAGAACAAGAGCCTGGGTTACAACAGGGAGCAGGTATTGGTAATGCCGGTAGATGCTAAAACAAGAGCTGTTTATCTTCCTTTAAAAGCTGCCATGCAGAACAGTCCGGGTGTAACAAGTGTAACAGGTGCCTATGAAGATCCTACTTCAATTGGTTGGGGCGATGGTATTACAACAGATGATGGCAACGGGAAAAAGGAGCTTTCACTAAATGCTACGCCTGTTGACCTGGATTACCTGAAAACGATGGGCATGGAGCTTGCTGCCGGCAGGGATTTTATTACAAGCGATTTTGCAGCACAGGATACCGGCAACAATTACGCAAACTACCGTAGTTCCTACATCCTGAATGAAACAGCAGCCAAAGAGCTGGGCTGGACCGCAGAGCAGGCCATTGGCAAGACCATTGAAAAGAGTACACCCGGTCCCGTGGTAGGCGTGGTAAAAGATTTTCACTTTGAATCGCTGCATACCAAAATAGGCCCCTTGCTGATATTCCTGGATACCAGCCTGGTGACACAGATGTTTGTAAAAGTAAAAACCGGCAACACGGCTGCAACCATTAATGCACTTTCTGCAGTATGGAAAACGAGGGTGCCTCACCGTCCGTTCGATTACCATTTTATGGACGATGATTTCAACTCCCTGTACGTGGCAGAAAACCGTACTGCAAAATTATTTACACTGTTTGCAGGACTGGCTATTTCACTTGCATGCCTCGGCTTGTTTGCACTTGCTGCATTCACTACAATACAGCGCACAAAGGAGATCGGTATCAGGAAAATACTTGGCGCCAATATCGGTAACATCACCATGCTTGTTGCCAAACAATTCCTGGGTCTTGTTGGTATCGCCATCCTTATTGCCACGCCGCTGGCATGGTGGGCCGGTAATACCTGGATGCAGGATTTTGCTTACCGCTCAAGCCTCAGCTGGTGGATATTCGCTATTGCAGGATTCCTCGCCGTATTCATTGCGTTAACAACAGTAAGCTATCATGCGCTGAGGGCTGCCATGGCAAATCCTGTAAAAAGTTTACGGACAGAATAGTTTCAACAAGATTTAAGTATAGCCAATAAAGAAAAATTATGATACTTACTTATTTAAAAACCGCATGGCGGAATATCAGCAGGAACAGGTCCTTTGTTGCCATTAATATTTTCGGATTGGCAACAGGCATCGCATCCTGCCTTGTGTTGTTCATTGTAATAAAGTATGAGCTGAGTTATAATAAATTTCTTCCCAACCACGAACAGATATTTCATGTGGCTACTGTGAGCACTTCGGCAGAAGGAAAAGATTACAACCCCGGGGTACCAACTCCTTTGCTGGATGCGGCAAGGCTGGATATGCCTGATGTATTATCCGGCGCACTCAGCTCAAGCTTTGGAAGCCAGGTTACAGTGTTGGGAAAAGATGCCAATGCAGCAACCGGCGATAAAAAATTCATTGAAGAGAGCGGTGTATTTTTCGCTGACCCGCAGTTCTTTAAAATATTCCCCTACAAATGGCTGAGCGGTAACGGCGACCTGCTGAAAGATCCCGATGTAACAGTACTGACGCAGGCTGTTGCAGAAAAATATTTCGGGAACTGGAAAGATGCAGTAGGACAATATATACGATTGGACAATGCGATCAATTTAAAAGTAGCGGGCATACTCGAAAACATACCTGGAAGCACAGATTTCCCGCTTGGCGTAGTTACCTCGTTCATCACTCTAAAGAACAATGCAGACGCTTATGGTTACCGCAATGACTGGGGCTCTATTTCGAGCAATAACCAAATGTTCTTCCTGGTACCTGATAAAAATGCCGGCAAAGCAGAAGCCCGTCTGGCAGCGATCTATAAAAAAAGCACTCCCGAAGATCCGGGCTCGCAGGAAAGATTTGAGCTGCAGCCATTGGCAAATGTTCATTACAACAGCGACCTGGCAAGCTGGGGCAATCATACCATCAGCAAGTCAACCTTGTGGACACTGGCATTGATCGGCGTTTTTATTGTGATCATGGCCTGCATCAATTTTATCAACCTGTCTACTGCACAGGCCATCAACCGTTCAAAGGAAATAGGTATACGAAAAGTATTGGGCGGGCAGCGCAGCAATTTGTTCTGGCAAATGATGAGTGAAACAGCTTTGATAGTGACTGTTTCGCTGATCATTGCGATAGGGCTTGCCGCTGCCTGTCTTCCTTTTATCAGCCATATCGCTTCCATTGAAGAGAAGCTGAATTTGTTTACTATGCCCGTTTTATTATTTATACTGGCATTGCTGGTGGTAGTAACCATATTGTCCGGCATTTATCCATCACTGATATTGTCCGGCTTCAAGCCCATCATTGCATTAAAAACCAAAGTTACTTCTGCCAATATCGGCGGTATTTCATTAAGGCGTGGATTGGTAGTGCTGCAATTCACTATTTCGCAGATGCTTATCATCGGCACCATTGTAGCCGTTGCACAAATGAAACATGTGAACAAAGCAGACCTTGGGTTTAACAAGGAAGCAGTGCTGGTGTTAAGTACTTATGCAGACAGTACGGTAATAGCCCGGCAGCCCGCCATGAAGCAGGATCTGCTGGGAGTAAGCGGCGTACAATCTATAAGCTACAACAGCGATGTGCCTTCTTCCAACAATAACTGGGGAACCAATTTTGCATTTGATCATACACCAGATAAAGAATTTACCCTGTATTTAAAAATGGGCGATGCTGATTATTTCAAAACTTTCGGTATACAGTTCGCCGCAGGCACAGGCTTTTCACCAAGCGATACTTTAAAAGAAGTGGTAGTCAACGAAACCCTTACAAAAAAGCTCGGCCTTGCTAACCCCGCCGCTGCAATAGGAAAGGAGATAAGAATGGGATCGGGCAGGTGGAATAAAATAACAGGTGTAGTAAAAGATTTTACTACCAACTCGTTGAGAGAGCCTGTAAAACCTTTACTCATTGCTACCCGGTCTAATTTTTACAATAACATGGCTGTAAAAATAAAAAGCAAAGACCTGGCTTCTACGAAGGCAGCGATCCAGAAAGTATGGGACAAACATTTACCTGCTTATGCCAACAGTAGCTTTTATATGGATGAAAGCATCAATGAATTCTATCGCCAGGAAAACCAGCTGTCGCTGATGTACAGCATTTTTGCAGGCATCGCTATATTTATTTCCTGCCTTGGTTTGTACGGGCTTATTTCTTTTATGGCAGCGCAAAGAATAAAAGAAGTAGGTGTACGTAAAGTACTCGGCGCTTCCATCGGCAATATACTCTACCTGTTCTCCAAAGAGTTTACCATTCTTATTACGGTGGCTTTTGTAATTGCAGCACCATTGGCCTGGTATTTAATGAATAACTGGCTCAGTAATTTTTCTTACCGCATCAATATCGGTGTTGGCGTATTTGTATTGGCTGCGGTATCATCCCTCATTATTGCATGGATAACGGTTGGTTACAAATCGATCAAAGCGGCACTGGCAAATCCTGTTACAAGCTTAAGGTCGGAGTAATAACGCTTCAAACTATAGTATATGATAAAGAATTATATTAAAACTGCATGGCGGAATGCCCGTTATCAAAAAGGTATCAGCATTATCAATATTGCGGGACTTGCTATTGGTATGTGGGCTGCGGTACTCATTTTTATCTGGGTACAAAATGAATTGAGTTTTGACAGCGCTCATAAAAATGCAGAAGATATTTTTTTAATAAAGAACTATATCGGTGCAGATAAGCAGGATGTTTCCGTTTGGGAAAACAGCCCTTACCTGCTGGGAGAAAAGGCGCAGGAAGAGATACCGGATATTGTAAAAGTGGCAAGGATACAACCGAAGAAATATCCTGTTCCTTTTGTGAATATCAATGGCAATTATATAAAAGAAGAAAACTGTGCTTATGTTGATTCGTCGTGGTTCAATATGTTTGACCATAAGGTATTATCAGGCAGCATTCATACTTTCAACAACAATCCTTTCAGTGTTTTGCTCACGGCTTCCAAAGCAAAAAAATATTTTGGCAATGAGAGCCCGCTTGGTAAAACGCTTCGCATAGATACAGTCAATTATACAGTTCAGGGCGTACTGGCTGATAACCCGGCCAATACCAGCTTTAGCTTTGATGTGTTTTTACCGCTTGCTGCAAAAATGAGCAACCCCGAAGTAAAAAAAGATAATTTTTACTGGGGCAATTACAGCTACCTCACTTTTATAAAACTGCTGCCATCGTCTGATCCTTTGTCAGTAGAGAAAAAATTAACAGCAATACTGCTTAAAGAAAGAGAACGGGAAAAAAATGATCTTAAAGCCGGCCTGGTAAGCCTTCCGGCTATGCACTTCGACAAAAGTATTGAAGACCCCGACCTGTTGAGGGGCGACAGGAAAACCGTTACCATATTCAGTGTACTCGGTATTTTGCTGGTATTGATCGCCTGCATCAATTATGTGAACCTTACTACTGCCAGGGCAACCTTACGGATAAAAGAAGTAAGTATGCGTAAAATTGCAGGGGCCGGCCGTATACAGCTGTTTGTACAGTTCGTTACAGAATCATTCCTCATTAGCTTTATTGCGCTGGTAATTGCTGTTGTAACTGTTGTTGTCAGCCTTCCGTTATTTAATATATTCAGCGAAAAGGCCTTCAGCTTTTCAGGAACTGTATGGATGATCGCAGGTGCAATATTTTTCTTGTCTGTTGTTCTGTGCAGCATTTATCCCGCTTTATTACTATCTTCTTTCAGACCCATTTCTTTTTTCAGGGGAAATAATGTGTTTGGGCTCAAAAGTGTTTCTTTAAGAAAAGGATTGGTGGTTACACAATTCACTCTGTCAATAATACTCATTGTTTCCAGCATTGTTGTGTACAGGCAGATGCAGTTCATCAACAGGCAAAGCAGCATAGCAGACAAAGCACAGGTATTTTCATTCAAGCTCCCATTCAGCATCTATAAAAAATATAATGAGGCAGCAAGGATCAGCTTTACAGAAACGTATAAGCAGCAACTCAGCTCACAAACCAGTGTAGCGGCTGTAACCCGGCTCAATGGCGGTTCCCTTATCAATATGCAGGGCTGGTCATCGGGAGATAATACAGATTGGGATGGCCGGGATAAAAGCTTTGAACCAAAGATATCCTTCTTTGAAACAGATGGCGGGATAAAAGACCTGCTAAACCTGCAGGTGGTACAGGGAAGGTGGTTCCTCGACGGGAACGCAGATAAACAGAATTCGATCCTCAATGAAACTGCCATCAAAGAATTTAATATAAAGCAGCCTGTCATCGGGCAAAGATTTGTGGCCCGTGGTGATACAGGTGTTATTGTTGGCGTGGTAAAAGATTTTTATTATAAAAAGCTCAGCGAAAAGATCGGGCCGGTGGTTATCCGCAATACGCCGGAAATGAGCAATACATATTTTGTTAAAACAGTTCCGGGAAGAACGCTGGAAGCAAAGAATGCAGCAGAGAAAATATGGAAAAGCTATTTTCCTGCTGACCCCTTTTCCTATACTTTCCTAAATGATGAGTATGAAGCGCTTTACCGTAGCGAACAAAAAGTAATGTGGCTGGTAGGCGTATTTTCTTTACTCGCCATTATTATTTCCTGCCTCGGTTTATTTGGACTTGCTGCATTCACTGCCGAAAGGAGAAAAAAAGAAATAGGAATTCGTAAAGTAGTGGGCGCATCGGTATCAGATATTGTTACTATCATTTCACGTGAGTTCGTATTGCTGATCAGCATTGCTTTTTTAATAGCAACGCCGCTGGCATGGTGGGCTATGAATAACTGGTTAAGGGATTTTGCTTATCGTACGGATTTTGCCTGGTGGATATTTTTACTTGCAGGCCTGGTCACTGTCATCATAGCATTGACCACGATGAGTTATCATGCTGTTAAAGCAGCTATTCAAAATCCTGTGAAAAGTTTAAGAACAGAATAAAATGCATAACGGTTTTTTTACTGCTTAAAATCAATAAAAGACAATGAAAAATAGTTTCAAGATCGCCTGGAGAAACCTGCTGAATTTCAAAAGCTATTCCTTTGTGAATATAGCCGGGCTTGCCGTAGGCCTTACGGGTTTTATCATTGTGTTGCTTTATCTCAACTATGAGCTGAGCTATGATAAATGGGATGATTCACTGGAACGGGTATATAAAATAACTGCCCGTACAGACGAAGACATCCTGGAAACAACACCTGCGCCATTGGCGGAACTGCTGAAGGAGAAACTGCCTTATGTACAGGCTTCCACCACCCTGCAATCTTCCGGTGATTTTGAAGTTTTGTTGAATACAAGTGAAAAGAAAATCTTCCAAAAAGGAGGCGTAGAAGCAGACTCTGCTTTTTTACAGGTATTCCCTTATAAAATTGTAAGCGGTGATCCGCAGGCTGCTTTGAACAAACCCAATGCTATCATCATCAGCGAAGACCTTGCGAAAAAATTGTACGGGCATACCAATGTTATCGGCAAAACAGTTAAAATATACAATTTGTTTGAGAACGAGATAACGGCCGTATTTAAGGAGCCTGCATCACCATCGCATCTTGTTGCCAGCTTTGTGTACCGCAGTCCTTATGAAAAAAGCAATAACCACTGGCAGAATTTTTCTTACCAGACCTATGTTAAAACAAACGAGAAGATACCCGTTGCCAAACTGGACACTGCTATTGACGAAGTGTATTACACAAGCCAGTTAAAGGAAGGCAATACATCACTAGCTGATTACAGGAAAGCAGGCCACCTTGCAGGTTTGTATGCAGAGCCGGTGGGCGATATTCATAATTTTCCAAAACATGGTTCCAGCAATTTTACTACGGTAACGGTATTGTTGTTGCTTGCAATGTTATTACTGCTCGCAGGAGCTATCAACTTCAGCAATCTTTCCATTGCAGCTTCGGTGCGCCGTGCAAAAGAAGTAGGCGTAAGAAAAGTATTGGGTTCAGGCATCGGCCGTATCCGCTGGCAGTTCCTCGGTGAAATTGCATTGCAATGTTTTGTGAGCTTATGTCTTTCAGTGATCCTGGTAGCATTGCTGCTGCCTTATTTTAATAGTGCTTTTGGACTTGACCTGCATTTCTTCCAGTCTGGCAATGCATTGTCGATATCATTACAGATAATAGGTTGTCTCCTTATTGTTATTGTTTTATCCGGGTTGTATCCCGCTTTCTTTTTATCGAAGTACAATATCACAAAGGTCTTAAAGGGCGATTATACAAGAGGCGGTAAGGGCACGGCTTTTAAAAATGCGCTGATCGTTGTGCAGTTTACTGTTGCGACATTTTTTATAACAGGCACGCTGATCATCCGAAGCCAGATGCAGTACATGCAGGATAAGGACAAGGGTTTTAATGCCAGCCAGGTAATGCGCCTCGAAACGCCTCAGAATGTGAGGGATAAAAATTTTGATCTTACCCGCAGTAGCCTGATGGCAGTGCCCGGCGTAGAGTTGGTTTCCAAAACAACCACGGTGCCGGGTGATATGTATAGTGATACCTCTACAATACCATTTACTTATGCAGGCAAAACCGTCCGGATGAATTCTGTAAAAGTAAGCGCCGATTATTTTTCTACGCTCAGCATTGCGTTGCTGAAAGGCAGGCTGATGGATGATCGTTATGCAGATGCAAATACAAGGAGCGCCATCATTAATGAAACGGCTGCTAAAAAAATGAACATCCGGGAATTGCCTAATGAACCGATCTACTTCCCCTATTGCGATACGGTTCCTGTGCAGGTGGTAGGCATTGTGAAGGATTTTAATACAGAAAGTTTTGAAAGTTCCGTACAGCCTGTGGTATTTACCATTGGTAATAAGGCCTGCATGTTCCAGTCGGGTGGCGGTATATTGGTAAAGCTGAGTGGTAATAACCTTAAAGCATCTATTGCCGGCGTAGAAGCTGCATGGAAGACCATTGAACCGGATGTGCCTATCCGTTACAGCTTTTTAGATGATAATTTCCAGAAATTATTTGCGTCGCATATCCGCCTGCAAAAAATGATCAGCCTGTTCAGCCTTTCTGCCATTATCATTTCTTTATTAGGATTGTTTGCATTAACAACCTTCCTTATCAGCCAGCGCACAAAAGAGATCGGTATCAGGAAAATACTGGGTGCCCGCCTTGCAGATGTAGGAATGCTGGTGAGTAAGGATTTTATAAAACTTATTTTAATTGCAGTGATCATTGCATTGCCGCTTGCATGGCTTGCCACAGATAAATGGCTGCAAACATTTTATTACAGGATCGATAATAGCCTGTGGACATTTATACTGGCGGCAGTTGTAATATTGCTGCTGGCAGTAACCACCATTATGATACTTGCTGTAAAAGCAGCAAGAAGCAATCCTGCAAAAAGTTTAAGAACAGAATAAATAAACAGACATGATATCATTAGAACACATTTTTAAGTGGGTGAATTCAGGCAGCAATCGTACATTTTTGCTGAGAGATATTAACCTCGAAATAAACCAGGGAGAATTTGTTTCCATTATGGGGCCATCCGGTTCAGGAAAATCAACCCTGCTGAACATTATAGGAATGCTGGACGGGTTTGATGAAGGCAGCTATCATTTTTTAGGAGAACCTGTACACCAGCTAAAAGAAAAACAAAGGGCTGACCTGTATAAAAAACACATCGGCTTTGTATTCCAGGCATATCATTTAATTGATGAGCTGACGGTGTATGAAAATATTGAAACGCCATTACTGTACCAGGATATAAAAGGAAGCGAACGCAAAGCCATGGTGGCAGACACTTTGGACAAATTCAATATTGTAGGCAAAAAAGACCTGTTCCCGGCACAACTTTCCGGCGGACAACAGCAACTGGTGGGTATTGCAAGGGCATTGATCACAAAACCTAAGCTGATACTGGCAGATGAACCGACCGGTAACTTAAATTCCCAGCAGGGGGAAGAGGTGATGGAGATCTTTAAAAAATTAAATGAAGAAGAAGGGGTGACGATCATACAGGTGACCCATTCGGAAAAAAATGCAGCCTATGCCAACCGCATTATAGAACTGCTGGACGGAAGAATTGAAAAGGAACATGTACAGAAATAAATTAAATATTATGAAGAAAGTATTTGTGCTGGCAGGTTTATTGGCCACTGCAGGATTTGCAGAAGCACAACAGGTGTTGAGTTTAAAGCAATGTATTGATGCAGCTATTCAAAACAATATTGATGTGCAGCAAATGATGAATACAGCCGACAGGAGTGAAGTATCTAAAAAGCAGGCAAAGCTGGATCAGCTGCCCAACCTGAATGCTTCTGTTTCTCCGGGAATAAGTGTTGGTAGAAGCATTGATCCTTTTTCCAATACCTATACAGATCAAAAGATCAACTCAACGAGTTTTGGTTTAGGTAGCAGCGTGGTATTGTTCAACGGCTTGTCTATGCAGAGTTCTGCAAAGCAGACCGCAGCAGCATTCAATGCTGCAAAGGCCGGCATACAACAACAAAAAGACAATATTAAAATAGCGGTGATACTGGCTTACTTACAGGCATTGAGCTTCAGGGAACAGATCACCCAGGCCAACAAGCAACTGGGTTTAAGCAGCGAGCAGGTTAAGCGTATGCAGGTACTGGACAATGAAGGCGCTGTAAAACCTTATGAGCTTTCTGACCTTAAAGGCCAGGCGGCTAACGACCAGCTGAGCATTATCAGTTTAAGGAATAGCGAAACAGGCGCATTGGTTGACCTGTGCAGGTTAATGAATATTCCTTACCAGCAAGGTATACAGGTAGAGCCGATGAATGCTGATTCACTGCTGGTTGAATACAGCGTTGAGAAATCCAACCTTTACCAGACCGCTTTGCAAAACCTGGCGCAATTCAAATCGCTGAATTATACCGAACAGGCAGCAAAGTGGGGCGTCAGATCACAAAAAGGAAGATTGTTTCCTACATTGAGATTTGATGCCAATATCAATACTTATTATTCCAGCGCTGCTGCCACAAATATTTTGGTGGGTTCCGGTGTAAATCCGTCCGATGATTATGTGATCATCGGCGGGCAAAATCTTCCTGTGTATAAACCTTATACAAATTATACTTCAAAACGCATTGACAACTTCGACCAGTTCAAGAACAACCGCTATACTTCTTTAAACCTTACATTGGCTGTTCCTATTTTTAATAACCTGCGTACGAGAAATAATATTAAGCTGGCCAGGATAGACCTGAAAGAAGCACAGCAACGCACGGCTTCAGCTAAAACGCAGCTGCAACTGGATATTGAGCAGGCATATCAAAATCTTACTACCGCTTCAGAACGCTATAAAACACTGCTGCAGCAAACAAAAGATTATGAACAATCTTTTAAAGCAGCCACGGTCCGCTTTAATGAAGGCGTTGGTAATTCTGTTGATTACCTCACCGCCAAAAATAACCTGGACAGGGCCAACAGCAACCTGATCGCTGCACGCTACGATTTTATACTGCGTACAAAGATCCTCGATTTTTACCAGGGAACTTTACAGTAAGCCTTACCAGCTTACTGTGCCTATCTCGTAGCTGCCATAGAGTCTTTCTACTTTAATGGTTTGAACTTCTATTTTCTGATCAGGCTGCTGAAAGTTTTTGAAGCTGATGATCCGGTGGTATTGTGGCCCCACAGCATAATAGTTGTAAATATTTTCAACAATGCGGTATTTGCCTTTAGGGGATTTATATACCAGCACTTCATTGTTGCTGCTTGTATAAGTATTGGTATGATAGAAATTGCTGTTCAGGCTAAGACTATTTGTCCAAACCTTGCCGGAGGGCAGAACACTGAAATGAGAGATCTTATCGGTATTGTTCTCAATTGAAATATACATATCAGCAGGATAATGTTTAATGATGCCGGTATCAACACCTGAAAGATCAAGCTGATCCCCATGTACTGCTACAAGCGCATTGATCTCGTTTATCACCAGGCTTTTTGTCTGGCTGTCTTCCGCAATGCCCAAAGGAAGCGTGAGACCATGGTAATAGGTATCAAGCGCCAACTGGTATTGACCGTTCCTGAAATAGCACAAACCAAGGTCTCTTATTACACCAAGATAAGCAGGCCTGTTGTCAATGATATTTTTATACAGCCCGATCGCTTTTGCATATTCTCCCCAGCTTTCAAAAATGTAAGCTGCTGCACGAATGCCGGATTCACTTCCGTTCGTCATTTCAATTCCATCTTCCAGTATTTTGAATGCATCTTCTTTTAAACCGTATTCATAAAAAAGCCTGGACACTTCAAAATAGAAAGAAGCATCATTCTCATACAGTTGGTATTTTTTCAGGTCAAGGTATTTCGTTAAGAACATATCTTTTCCTGCCAACCTGATGTCATTGATGTAATCGGCAGGAGGGTCATTCGCTATTTTGTAGCCATGAATATTGTAGTCGTAATACATTCTCTTTGCTTTTTTTAAGGTCATTACAATTGCACCATTGGCTCCTTCCGGCCCGAACAGTGCGGCAGCATTCGGGCCTTGCAGCACGGTCACATTGTCAATATCATCCATGTTTACATAATCGGCACTTGGAACAATAGTGCCGTTCACTACGTAAAGAACAGGAGAGGAAGAGAAAGTACTTTCGCCACGCAGCCGCACGTTGGTAATTGCTCCCAGCTTTGCTTTGGACTGACTCATTACCTGTATTCCCGCAACTTTGCCCGCCAGCGCATTGTTCAGATCAGTTCCTCGAATAGTGTTCAATTGTTCTGTGTTAACAATCTGCACGTTTGATGAAACGCTTCTTGCTGTTCGCCGTGTGTTAAAAGCACTCGTTATCACCACTTCTGCTATTGTATTTTGTCCGCTTAGTGGCTGCTGTATTGTGAATGGCGCTTTTGATCCTGCTGTTGAATTCACAATGACTTCGCTCACACTGCCACTATCGCTTTTTTTGTCTTTATTGTCAATAGCCATATCGTTGCCGCTCAATGTTGCTTTATACCACCATTTCATTTTATTGTTAAGCGCCGCTACCTGTGCATTCAGCATATCTTCTTTTGAATTTTGCAGAATTTCCTTCCTCTTGTATTCTGTGCTGTACACATAATTCATTTGCCTGCACTGTTCCTCCAATTCTTTGGGAGGAGCGATCTTATAGGTTATATAATCTTCTATTCTTTCCAGTACTATGAAGGCAGTATAAGCTGTAACGATCTTGTTCTCTATTCCAAACAGGAGGATATCATACCAGTTCCAGGATCGTTTCAGCTTTTCATAATTAGTGATGAGCTGTATCGTTTCATAAGTATCCAGGCTATCTGTTTCAGCAGTAGGTGCTAAATTATAAATGCCCGCTGAATATAATTGGTTGCCAAACTTTAGCTGTAGCATGCCATCTGCTTCGCCTGTTAGTAAAAATTGTTTTTCTTTTATAGGCAGGCTGCTGCTGGTCTTCACGTCTTTTCCATCGGCAGAGATTTCATACAGCATATTCTGGCCCTGCGAAGCAAGCTGTACCAGGGAATCCATTTTATAAGCAGTAAGGTTGATGATATTGCCGCCATTCCTGTCAACTATCTTTTGTATATACGGTTCATCATACAGCTTTGAGCTTATAACAAAATTGACCTTACAGCTGCCGGTAACAATATCCTTTTTTCCACGGGTTTGTATGCCGTCGGAAAACACAAAAGCAAAGCCTGTTTTTATACTAGTAAAGTCAATCGCATTAAAATCTGTAGTTCCGTTGTAGCTGAGGCTGTTGATCTTTGAGCGAATGGTAGAAAAAGATTGCTTAGACATATCGAAGCTGCCGATATGATCTAATTGCTGGTTAAAACTATACAGGTTTACCCGCAGAATCTTATTGCTTACAATATAGCTGTGCAGGAAATTGATCTCTTTGGCAATATTTCTTGCGTTGGAAGACGCCGACACATCCCAGAAAACAGTGAGTTCATCTCTTGCCGGTGAATAATGTTCCTTCGGAAGATCATGAATGAATCTTAAAGAAAAAACATTTTTGCCATTGCTCAATTGGGGAATATATTGATACTGGTCTGCTTTAAAAGGGATGAAAAATTTTATTTCTTTATTACTCACAACAGTATTCGCAGCACGGTAGTTCAGTGATGCCTTATTTTTTTCCTTTGCAAAGGAAGAGCCTGCAAGCAGGCCACCAGCTATTTCCGGCTGTAGCGATCTTCCATGTACATTAATGTCAACTTTAAGCAAGCCGGCAGAATCAAAAAATGTTAAGGGCAATTCATATGCCAGGCGATTTGAGTCGAACTTCAGCATTTCTACTAATGTAATGGTTACTTTTCTTGTGCTTTTGGGAGCAAAAGGATAAATATTTAACCGGTAATTATCCTCATGGGTTTGTTGCAGCAAAGCAGGGTCGATCCTTTTTCCTACAATAGAATTGTAGGCATTGGTAGCTTTTCTTCTTTCTTCAATGGAGCCATCCCTGTACTGCCCGTTAAGCTCCAACTGGAAAGCTGTGATCAACTGTCCCGGCCTGAGCCTTAAATGTCTCAGCCCCTCTATTTCCTGCGATTGCGGGTTATAATACTCCAGCTCAATAAAAGTTTTAGCTACAAAGGCGTTCGCCTCAATTTTTATATGACAGCTTTTTGTCTGCATCGGCTGATCCAGCCTTCTTTGCTGCTGTTGAGGATAAGCAGCAACAACAATAAATAAAGCAGCAGATAAGGATAATATCTTTCTCATATTTGGCAGTTATAAACAGCGGATGCAGGGAATAATTATTTTACACACGAAGTGCGGGTAGATATTTTTTAAATTATCGTGCAGCATTTTCCCGGCTTTTTATTACGGCTTAACATACATTAAGTTGGTTTCAGTTTTGCGTT
>CAYOLS010000041.1:0-19219 GCA_964404845.1 uncultured Ferruginibacter sp.
AGGACCAGCCCAGCGACAAAATATTTTTCTGCTGATCGTAAGGGTGTGCCGGCATATTAAAAGCAGTGGCTACCGGATGATTGGCTTCAAACTGCTGATCGAGCAATTCAGCTACGGTAGCTGCGATCTGCTTTTGCCAGATCTGTGTATTGGCTTTCATTTCACCCAATGGGTTAATGCCGGGGCCGATCATGGCCAGCCATGTTTGCCCGCATCCTTTTACCAGCATGCTGTGCGAATACCATTTGGCCGGCCTGCTGCCACGGCCATGATCGGTGGTGATGATAAAAATGGTATTGTTCTTATAAAAAGGATCTGTCTGCACCATGTACCATAATTCAGCGATCATTTTATCTACATTGTTCGCCTGCTGGAGATAATTATCATATTCACCTTTATGACCGAACTCATCTGTTTCGCCCAGGCCAAGCATCATTACTTTAGGGTGGTGTTTGCTGATGTACTCCTTTGCATGCAGGAAGGTAAGCTGGTCGTAGCGGGTAGCTTCCTTGTTGTAAACGCTGTCCTGTACCTGGTTGATAATAGCGCTTGCTTTGCTTTCATCTTCCGATAATTCGTAACCACCGTTCACCGGTATATTGCTTCTCTCTTCATTGAGAATATAAGGAAACACATTCCAGGAATAGAAAGCTGCCACGGAGTTGCGGTAAGCGTCCTGCTTATTGAGATATTCCAGCAGGTTCTCGTTCTTATTTTTATTCTTTTTATTGGTAGCTACAAAAGGATCGGCGTAGCCGGTCAGAATTTCATTGTAACCGGGGTAAGAAATTTTGTAAGGATTGCTTACATCTACTTTATTACCATACTGCCTGTTGCCATGCAACTGGCCTTTGGCAGCTACAGTGCTCCATAAAAAAGGCATCAGCTTTTTTCTTCTTTCTTCAGGAGATTCAGCCCAGTACATTTCTTTGGTAAGCGAAGTGTCTTTCACAAAGTCAGCATCGGTGATGATGTCTTTGTCAGCGCCGTTGAATATTTCCTGCCAGCGAAGGCCGTCGGTGGTAATGATGAAGATGTTCTTGGGTGCCGTGCTTTGCTGTGCGGACAGCTGTATGCAGAGGAATTGCAACAGTACGAACAGTAAAATTTTCATTGTGATTGGTTTTTCAAAGGAACCAACCTTTTATAACCGAATGGTTAAGCCGCAATTAAGATAGCGTTATCTCAACATTAACTAAAAGTGAAGAAGGCGGAAAAATTGTGTCCATGGGCGCGTTTCTTCCTTGTATTGTTTGGCCATTACCCTGGTTACCTGCGCAATATGCGTAAGGTCGTGCACCACCCAGGTAGACAGCAGGTTTTTCAATGTTACTTCTCCCAGTACAGGATGCATACCGGTTTTGGCCATGTAGGCTTCGGTAAGGCCGAGGGATAACAGCCATTCAAGATTGGCTTTTCTTTCTTTTTCAAATTCCCCGAGCAACTGCGTAATGCTTTTGCCTTTACTTTCTTCGTACATGGCAAAGCGGTCATAAGGATCAAAAGGAACAGTATTGCCCTGCTCCAGTATCCTTTTTACCCGTTGAGGCCAGTCCGTTCTTTCGCCATGCAATAAATGGCCTACTACATCATAAGGACTGAATGTTTCTGGTCCCTCATTATTCATGAGCCATTCTCCGGGCAAGCCATCCAGCAGTGCTTTGAGCACTGCCGGGGTTCTGCCTAATATTTCTACAGCCTGTGTAAGATCGTATTGTATTGCTATGTTGTCCTGTTCCTTTACCATATTTATTGTATTGAATGTAACCCGATTCGGTTGCCTTCTGTGTCTATTATTACGGCCATGTGACCATATTCCGGGGTGATCTCCATTTTAGGTACCAGGATACTGCCGCCTGCGCCAATTACCCTGTCCAGCACTTTTTGCAGGTCAGGATTTCCATTGAGGTAGATCAGCGGCCCGTCGCTTACAGATGGTTTGTGAAAGCCACCGCTATCAACCAGGGCACCGCCAACACCTTCCATCATATCGGTAACGGGGAACATGCGCATTTTGATATTTTCCATATCCATCGGTGTGAGCGACACATCAAAAATGGTTTCGTAAAATTTTGTTGCCCGATCAAGATCGGTTGTCCCGATCTCAAACCAGCTGATAACGTTTTTCTGTACCATATACTTTATATTTTTTAGTGGGTATTAAAGTTCGTGCAAATGATTTGCAAAAAGAAACCGTTCCTCACTAAATGTTTTAACCAATCTTTCTTTAAAATAATGCTGTCAGGCTGAGTTTGTCGAAGCGGGTTTTAGGAATTATAATCCCGCCTTCAACAAGCTCAGCCAGACAAAATTTTTCAAAATGATAAATTGCGCTTATTAAATAATTGTGTATTGGTTGCCGTCAATTACCAGTACTTCAGCATCACCGAGCAATACAGGACGATAACCTGCATCGGTCAATAGCTTATTTGTTTTAGCAGCAGCCTTTTTAAAATCAGGATGATCCCTGTGCGGCACCACGGTCATATCGGTTAATAACAATCCTTCATCAATTTTTTCTGTCGCTTTTGCAGGATCATCTCCCATTTCATGAAAGAATCGGGTGGTAGGTCCGGCCATGATAGCGCCGGCGCTCCAGCCTGCGTAAACTTTTCCTTCACCGATCAGTTTAGGAATGATAATATCTGCGCCTGACCTTTTTAATATCCAGCGCAGGTAATACGTGTGGCCGCCGCCGAGCCATATCACATCTATTCCGGATAATTTTTTTTCAAGACCTTTTGTATTATCATACCATTGGCGAAGATCAATTTGTTCCAGCTGGTAGCCATTTACAGCCAGCATATCCCTGAACGCAGATTGCCAGCTGGCATCTTCTTCCATAATATCTGTTGCGTTTTCAATAACGGCTATTTTTATTTTATTAGGCCGCTTGCCGGCCAGCTTTGTAAGCCACTCACATTGCTGCGGGGTTACATTCATGGAGTATAAAAAAAATTTTTTCGAAAGCTTCATACTGTATGCTGTTTAACAGGTAAGGATTTAGAGAAATTTTGTCTGGCTGAACTTGTCGAGGCCGGTACCAGGTCATGAATAAACCAGCCTTCGACAAGCTCGGGCTGACAGTATTCTATTTAATACATTTCAATTGATACTCATGGTCTATTCTAATTCTGTACAGCTAAAGCCATGCTCATTTACAATGCTGATGATCTTTTGGGGCAAATGACCTTCCGCATCAATGCGCAATATTTTATCGCAGTCATGTAGGTCGAAATTTACAGCGCTCAAAGGGTAATGCTGCTGCAATTCCTTTACCAGCAGCCATGCATCTTTTTTTGTGAGCACATTGGTCTTAAAGACGGAGATCATGGCACAAAACTAAACACCCTTTGCTGTAAACAAAGGGTGTGATAACGGCATTATAGGGGTTTAATGCGGCAGTGATTATTTGCTCCAGTCAAAAAATTTGTCAACGTCTTTTTTGAACTGTACCAGCGATGGTTTGTGGATATAATACATATGACCTGACTCGTAGAAATAGAACTGCACATTTTTTCTCAGCTCAGGACGAAGGAACATGTGCTCCACATCGTATTGTGCAATAAAATAAGGCGTTGCAAAATCGTAGTAACCACATCCTACATACACTTTAAGATTAGGATTTTTAGACATAGCATCCCGCAGGCTTTCTGCTACGTTTAAAAACTGGTTCTGCACATTGTTGTAATTCCATGGATAAACCGAACCAAAAATATCATAGCCTTTTTCTTCATTAAAATTCAGTTCCTTTTGAAAGTAGTCGTTAATGGCAGAAGTGAAAGGCCCGTCGATGTTAGTGAAGGAAGGATCGAAGCTTACATTTTCACCAGCATCATCCAGGTCACGGCCGGTAAACCTTGCATCCAGGCGGCCGATGGTTAAACCGTCTTTTCTTCTCAGCTCTTTGTAAAAACGATTTTCATCCACCCTCAAATTCGCCTGTAAATAATATTCTTTGCTGATACCGCTGTAGTAACTCAGCTTTTCTGCAATGCGGTTTTTTTCTGCATCGCTCATCCAGCCGCCTTTAATAAGCGCCGATGCGTATTCTCCCAATGCAAACTGCTCACTTTCCCTCAATGCTTTTTTAAGATCGGCCTGTAATTCCGGCGCTAATTTTTTATGATACCATGCCGCTGCGGTATAAGAAGGCAGGTACAAGGCCCTTGGCAGATCATTACCGGGATAATAATCGTTGGTGCCAAAATTCAAAATAGCAGATATCAGGAAAATACCATTGATATAAATACGGTGGCGGTCCTGCAACAATTTAGACAGGCCTGCAGCCCTTGTAGTGCCATAGCTCTCGCCAGCCAGGAATTTGGGCGAGCCCCACCTTTCGTACCTCGATAAAAAATGACGGATAAAAGAACCCATGGCAGAAATGTCTTCATTATAACCATGAAAACTTTTTGGGCTTTCGCCACCTGCTGCACGGCTGAAACCCGTGGAAACAGGATCGATGAAAACAAGATCGGTCTTGTCTAACCAGCTGTATTCATTCGGTATCACTTTGTAGGGCGGTTTCGTGGCACCGCCTTCATCATCCAGCAATACCCTGCGTGGACCAAGCCCGCCCATGTGCAACCATACGGAAGAAGAACCAGGGCCGCCATTGAAAGTAAAACAGATAGGACGTTTGGAAATATCCTCTCCATCTTTTTTATAATAGGTGAAAAAAACTTTTGCGGTGAGCTTACCGGTATCGTTTTTAAGATCGAGGTAACCGGTATAAGCCGTGTAGTCAACTTTTACGCCGCCGATGGTTACACTGGATTTGGTAATAATGGCCTGCACACCGGCAGGGTTCAATTCTTTGTACACATCTTTTTGAGCGTAAGAAAAATGGCAGGCAAGGAGCAATGCCATGCCAACAAATAATTTTGTCATACAGTTAATTTGCAGACAATTTAATCAAATTAGGCTATTCATTTGTTATTTTCAGGATTCAACAATGGTCCGGAAAGTTAAATTGATCCTCGGTTGAAAAATGGTTTTGGTGGGAGGAAGCCTGTGCAGCCAGTGTGTTTGCGTAGTGCCTTTCATTACCAGCAGGCTGCCATGTTCCAGTAGTATGTTCACTTTTTCTCCCGACTGCTTGTGTTTGAAGGCAAATTTTCTTTCTGCACCAAAGCTTAGTGAGGCGATAGCGCCGTTCTTTTTAAGATCTTTTTCTCCGTCACTGTGCCATGCCATGCCTTCTTCGCCGCTATGGTATAAATTGAGCAGGCAGGAGTTAAAGGTTTCACCTGTTCTTTGTTCGGTGAGCTGTTTTAATTCAAGCAGCTCTTTTGTCCATGGTAAGGCTGTTTTAGTGCGGTTACTGTAAGTGTATTCAAAATCGGTAGCAGCATACCAGGCTACTTTTCTTTTGGTGACGATGAGCTTGCCGAGTATAAATGCCTCATCATTTTTCCATTCAATATGATGCAGCAGCTTTTCATAATAATGATCAGCTTCTGCTTGCTTCATCAACTTGCCATAGTAATTCACTTCACCATCGTAAGGCAGCAGGTTTTTATTTATATCAATATCATCTTCAAATAATTTCATCATTAATTATAACTCAAGTCTACTACAATGCCCGTTTTTTGTTTCAGCATATCAAAAAAGTGATTAATGCCTTTTAAATGCTGGTGTACTTTAAATTTTCTTCCGTCCAGCGTTTTAAATACAATGGCGCCTGATACTTTGTTTAATTTACCTTCTTTAATATTGGTCCATTCAAACCTTTCTATTACATTTTGTATGCTTTTTACTTCAACGCTTTTTTCATCAAATGATATATAATGCCTCTTGTAATAAAGCACAGATAAAATTCCTGCAATAGTAAAAAGCAAAAACATACCCAGGATACCCGCTATGGCAAATAATTCAGATGCATCTACAAAGAAAATGCCTATGGTAATAGCCAATCCCAGGAAGATGGAGGCATAGCCTGCAATTTTATAAGACGAATGCATGGTCAAATAAAATCTACCATCTTCATTAGTGAGTACTTCCTGAGTAACTGACCTGTTCAGGTAATTAAGCACAAGGCTTGTAACGATAACAACCCCGGCCGCAATAAAAAAACTACTGAACATGGAAATTTTCTTTAAAAAGAAGCCGTTACAAAACCTTGCAACGGCTCAAAATTATGTTGATTTATTTATTTCGCTTCCATCAGCTTTTTTAAATTATCCAGGCCCGTTTGCAGGTCCCTGCCGATCATCCCATCCATAAAAGGATTCATGATGTTCATGGGGTATTTGCTCGTGCCATACATGGCCCATTTTACCCTGGTAGTATTGGGGCCGGCTTCTTCTGTGGCCATATAAGAACTCGCATTGGATTCCCATGGCTCTTTAAAACGAAGCGCATAGTCAATTTGCTTGCCTTCTTCTATTTTAATGATCTCCTGTTCGCCCATACCAACATCTTTATTTCCTTTCCAGGCAGAAATAAAGCCAACAGTACCGTCAGTGCCGGTAAATGTTTTCTGCATATTGCTGTCGAGACTTGCCCAATAACTGTAGTTGTTTTGATTTTTGAGATACTTCACATAATCATACACTTCCTGTTTGGGTTTATTGATGGTGATCTCTTTTTCTACCTTGTAGTCTTTCTTAATAAATAAGGCAGCTATTAACCCGATGGCGATAATGCTGACAATAAGTAACAATAAAAATTTAAGAATTTTCATTTTTGATAGTTTTGGTGTTGGTTGTTAAGATAATAATTAATTGAAACAAAATGAATGAATTTTAAGTAACGTCCAGTTTCTTTAGCTCTACCATGGCCATGCAGGCAAATGAAAGAATACAAATCTTTTTCATTGTTCGTTTTTTGATTAATAATTAAATGATTGAATTCATTACCGGTAAGTCCATCAGGGCAGGTATGATAAGACAAATGGTAAATGCACACTATATTATAAATGTTGTTGAAGTTGTTGCTCAATCCGCCGGGCAATTATTATTTTTTCGCCTTGATCGCTTCCTGTTTTTTGAGCAGGCGGGTTTTGCGTAGTTCTAATTTGAGTATTGCATCGGATACAAAGACCGGCTTGCCCTTTTTATCGGTGTGGCCGAGCATTTTATTCAGCTGGTTACTGATAGTAGTTGCTTTTTTATTGAGCTTATTGGCGATATGGTATTGCTGCCCATGAATTTTAATGGCGGCATCAATGTAGCGCAGCTCTTTTTTTGCATCTCCCAGCTTACGGAAAAGCACCATAAGGCGCTGTACAATGGCAAGGTTGCCCGGTGATTGTTTTAGTAACTTTTCATATAGTGCTGTTGCAGCAGCGTAGTCCTGCTTTTGTTCCAAAGACTGCGCATCTGCTATATGTATATGATCGCCTTTAACAGCATACATGGTCAATTGCTTTGATGTTGCTCAATTGCCTGCCCTATTTCCTGTATCATCGGTTCTTCAAAATCATCGTCGGCATTTTTTAATGCTACTACCCAATGGGTGGGGTCGGCAGCATCTTTTGTAATGGTGAATATCAGCCGGCCGTCTTTCCACACGGCATAGTCCACAATATTGTCTTCCTTGCAGCAGGGATGTATGCTGGCTGTTTGCAGATCACCATCCTGCAGGTATTGTATATCAAAGGGAGAAACGTCCATAGTTGTTATAATTCAAATAATAATTGTATGGCATGATCTTTTTCAGGGATCATGCGTATAAAATTGTCATAACCTTCCTCGTCGTCGTGATTGCTGTATACGCCATAGGCATCCAGGCTATAGCCGGTGAGGCCGCTGTTCTTTACCTGTATCACATAAACAATGCACATATCGGAAGGATCGGTGTTCTCTTCAAAGCGGTAAACCTTAATGATCTCCAGGTCATGCGGCTGGTAACAGTCTCCTTTGCCGGCACTGAACCCGCCCGGTGTCCAGCGGAATTCATTGTCGTAACCTTTCAGTCGCAGCTTTTCCATTACAGACGATAAAGTGGTCATTACATGTTGGGGTACCATAAGCTTAATTTTTATTGTATATGGCGAATGATGTGCCAAATTTTATTGCTGCCTGGCATGAATTTGCATGCTTTATATATATGCAATCAGAAACATGGATAGGATTAGGCGCAAGCATATGCACAGGTGTTTCCATGCTGCCGCAACTTATCAAAATATATAAAGAGAAGAAGGCCGGGGATATCTCCTATACCATGCTGGGCATTCTTATAACAGGCCTTGCGCTATGGGTGTGGTACGGGATAGTAAAAAAATGATTGGATCATTATTGTTTCCAATGCTTTTTCATGCTCTATCAACATAACCATTGTTGTGCTCAATCTTATTTACCGGCGAAGGCGTTAATTCTTCTTCATGTAAAACCAATATGCTTTTCGCTGCAATACCACGTTACAGGATTCTGAACCGGAGCGATTAAAAATAAAATAATTGTTTTCACCTCTTGCATAATAGCGATCATTTGCAGGGTTGTATTCCAGCGAATACAATTCGTTCTTCTGCAACTGGCATGTGTTGAGCTGTACCATGGCCCCGGTGTTGAGATCTACTTCAAAATGCTTCGGCATCGTAGCATCCGCCACCGGCTCAATGGTGCAGCTGTCTTTGATATTACCTGCGATCAATAATTTATCGCCGGCAAGCGTTATCACATGGCTTTCCATATACGGGCTGTCAAATGGTACAGATGGATTCACCAGTGCACTTGCGTGTGTTACGGGATCATAAGTGGCTACCCTTAAATTACCGGTATGATATACCAGCTTGTTATTCCATGCAACAATGCTGTTGGTAAGCAGGTAATCGGGTGTGGCAGCTACGGCAAGGTCTGCAGACCAGGTATTGCTCACCGTATTATACCGGTACATTTTTTTAGTAAAATCAAATCCTGTGGAAGCAGTGCTGGAGCCATCCAGCAAATAAATATCATTGCCAATAGCAGCCGTTGCATGGTAGCAGTTGTTAACAGGGATATTGGCAATTGTTGACCATGTATTGGTGGTAAGATTGTATTTGGCGCAGGTATTATAAATGATGAAGCCACCGGAAAAGCGCCACCCGCCTGTAATGAATACTTCGTTGCCCACAAGCGTTACACCGCAACTGTTCCTGGTGCCCAATGGACAAATATTGGGCAGGCGTATCCACAGCTGGCCTGGTATATCATAAGCATAGAGATAGGCATCACTTCCCCAGATGATGAAACGGTTGTTGTGCACCACGGCTTCGGAGCTTGCAGATACCGGCGGCATTACTGCCGTGGAGCTTAAGGGAAAACCTGCGATCCAGCTACCCGGGTAGTTGACAGGTACATTGATATAACCTGTATCCCAAAGGTCCATCTGGCGTAAAACGCTGAAACCCGCTGCTTTAATTGCGGCAGTATCTGCAGCCTGTGACACTATAATTGCTTTGGAAGGTAAACCTCCCAGTGTTTTCCAGTTACTGCCGTCGCCGCCTTCAAAATTGCCGGCGTTGTAGCGGATAGAACCGGGCTGGTTATTGCTGCTGGCGCCCACTTTGATAGCACCATTCACATCCAGTGTTTGTACCGGTGTGCTGGTGCCGATGCCGGTATTTTGTGCAAAGCCTGTGGCAGAAAAAAGTAAAGCAGTTGCAAAACAATGCAGGAATTTCATAAGCTGGTAATTTGGAATAAAAGTAAAGTTTTCTTTTAGTCGGGCTTATAACCCTTTTGTGGGGGAGCAGGCTGTTTATTTTTGCCCCTGTACTGTAATCCCGGCCCGGTTTTTAAGGCTGGTTATGATTAATTTTAGTACATGAAGATTGCAACTTATAATGTAAATGGTATCAATGGCCGCCTGCCAGTGCTGCTGCGCTGGCTGGAAGAAGCGAAGCCTGGTATTGTATGCCTGCAGGAACTAAAAGCGCCGGAAGAAAAATTTCCGCTGGAAGCAATTAACAATGCAGGGTACAATGCAATATGGCGTGGCCAGAAAAGCTGGAATGGCGTGGCCATACTTGCACGTAATATGGAAATACAGGAAGTGTGCAGGACTTTGCCTGGCGACGAGGAAGACCTGCATAGCCGTTATATAGAAGCGATTGTAAATAAAATGGTGATCAGTTGTTTGTACCTGCCGAATGGCAATCCTGCACCGGGACCCAAATTCGATTACAAACTGGCATGGTTCAAACGATTGAGAGCACATGCAAAGGAGTTATTGAAACATGATGTGCCTGTAATGCTGATCGGCGATTTTAATGTAATGCCCACGGAACTGGATGTGTACAAGCCGGAGCGTTGGGTGGATGATGCCTTGTTTCGCCCCGAGGTAAGAAAAGAATTTAAAACACTGATCGACCAGGGCTGGACGGATGCCATTCGAAAATTATATCCTGATGAAGTCATCTATACTTTCTGGGATTATTTTCGCAATGCTTATGGCAGAAATGCGGGACTGCGCATCGATCATTTTTTACTAAGCCCTCATTTTGATAAGCGACTGAAAAAAGCCGGCGTGGATAAACATGTGCGTGGCTGGGAAAAAACGAGTGATCATGCGCCGGTGTGGATCGAGATAAAGTAATTGAAAATTGAAAGTTGAAAATGGAAAGTGACTTAGCAGGGTAAAGACATAATTCGTGCTATAAAAAAAATAAGGAATTAGAAATGTAAAATAAAAAATAAGAAAGCCCGACTCACAGCTTTGTAAATTCGTGTAATAAAAAAAGTGAACGCAACATCCACCGATAAACAAACAGCCATCGCATTATTCTTCAGCTGCCTTTTGCCGTCCTTCAGGTTGCTGAAGAAAAATGACCCGTTGCGACTGGCAGGTGCTACGGCTTTCTTCACCACTTTCGCTTTGCCCCCGATCGTTTTTTTGCTGGCGCAATTGTTCGGCCTGTTCTATGATCCCCGGAAAGTAGGCCGTGGGCTGATAGAAAATCTATCCAACAGCGTAGGGCAGGAAGGCGCACAGCCGATCAGGGATGTGATACGCAGTATTCTCCGTTTTAACGACAGCTGGTATGTGATTGTTTTTGGTTTCCTGTTTTTATTTTTTGTCGCCACTACTTTATTCATCGTTATTAAAAATTCACTCAACCAGCTTTGGCAGGTAATCAAAAAGAAACACAGGGGTTTTGTAGGAGATATGTTTACAAGGCTTCGCTCTTTTGCAGTGATAATGCTGGTGGGTATTTTGTTTTTCGCCAATCTTTTCTTTAAAAGTATTGAAAGTGTAGGAGGGAAATATTTTGAAGAATTGCTGGAAGGCAGCAGTTTTTATTTTTCGCTCATCTTTGGAGAATTGAGCAGCATTATTATTGTTGCAGCCTGGTTCATAATCCTGTTCCGCTTTTTATCGGATGGAAGGCCGACATGGAAAGCAGCCATTGTCGGCGGGTTGCTCACTGGCATATTATTTACCGCAGGGCGTTTTATTTTGCGTGGATTGCTGGTAGAAGGAAATATTGCAGGATTGTATGGTGCTTCCGGCTCTTTTGTGCTGGTGCTGCTGTTCGTATTTTATACTTCGTTCATTATTTATTACGGCGCCTGTTTTATTGCAGTGTATTCAGAAAAGCAGGGCTGGGCTATAGAAAGAGAATTGCCGGATCGTTGATATTATTTTTTCTCCTGGTCTTCAAAACCTTCAAAAGCGCCTGCATTACCTGGTGATCTTTTTTCGTTGAGTCCTTCTGGCCGGGTGTTTGTGCTGGTTTACTTCTCTTTCATTAAATACTTCGCTTTCCGGCAGTTTGGCCGGGTTCACGGACCTATCCTTGCTCATAAAATTTCTTTTAGGTGTTTAGCAAATAATTATTTTACCCGCCTGAATGATCTTTTACTCCCTATGATCTTAATACCCTTGTATCCCAAAACTTCCAATGTGCCATCTTCTTTTAATTTGGCTGCGGCTTTGTATTGGCTGCCTGAACGGGGATCGTAGATCCTGCCATTTTCCCAGCTGTTATTATCATCGTCGAACTGCAGGTTTTCCAGTATCACATAACCTTTTCGCTTTGTACTGTCGTTGCTCCATTCTATTTTCCCGCTATAACCGCCGCCGGAAGGATATACTTCAATAATGAGGTCTTGTTTGGGCATTTTCATCCACTTGCCCACAATTTTATCCGCCTCGGCCTGGGCAGAAACCAGGTTGCTGAAACAAAAAGAAGCAACGATCAACAGGAAGCTCTTCATAGATATATGTTTATTGTATTAATTACGCAGGAATTTACTGTATAATTTACATATACCTTGCCAGAACGGTTGAAAAATGCTGTTAATTAAACCGGCTACCTGGTTACAATATCTTTTATGCCTTCGCACATTTCCTTTACAGCATAATACGAACGGGCAGAATTGGCAGCCCTATCCATGTCTATTTCCACATGGCCGGGATATTTTTTCAGGTGAAACATGGTGCCGTCATCCAGCGTAAAATCCGCATCGCTTTCAATGTTCATAAAAGAGATCTTGTTCTTCCTGCCGATCTTTTCATTCATGTAATGTTCCACTGCCCTTGTGCGGTTCTCATTGAAATGCGCTTTCATGGAATAGTGCCCGTCTTTGTCCTTGTAAGAGATATGCGTATCATGATCATGATGACCGCAGGAAAGCAGGAATGCTGCGAGTAAATAAAATACCCCGTTTCTTTTTTTCATGGTAATACTTTTTTGGCTATAAAAAATGTTGATCGTATTACAATAGAAGCGTTGGGTGGTAGAGTTACCGTAGTTGAAGTGGTACGAAAATAAGAAAGAAAAGGGAATTTGGTTTTTGAATGTATAAGTGGTTTGCGTGCTGTATAGGCGGAAGAAAGTTGCTACCTGCTTTACGTTAATTTTTATTATGTTCTTTTTTGCTTGTCCAAAAAAGAACCAAAAAAAGACCCCGACAAAGGATTACAGCCCTCCCGATAGCTATCGGGACGGAAGCAGCTCTGTGCATCAGTTGTGCTACTGTGAGCTCAACCTCGGTTTTTCAATGCTGAGCCGGATAGGAAAAGCTATTCAAAATTGTTACTCCCTCTCTAACAATTTTCTACCAGTAACTGTGGAGGAGCCTTGGCTGCTTCGGTTTCGCCAAAGGCGAAAATGAATAAATGCGCAGCATATTTATTCATAGAGGCAGGCGAAGCGACAAAACAGTTACGCTCCCCAACGGGAGTGGAGTGAATTTTACGTTTACAGGTTTATAGAATGTTATGATGGAAGATGGATAGCTGTCATACCCTGATGTAATAAATAATTATTACTAAAAATATTCCTTCAATGTTCAAACAATAATTTCTTCGTAAATTGTTCCTCTTTCAAAATTCATAAAAACATTACCATGTCAACAGTACAAGCATACGCTACAACCGCTGCTGATGCAGCGCTTGGCCCGCATACCATTACCCGCCGCAATCCCGGCCCGCATGATGTGCAGATAGAAATATTATACAGCGGCATTTGCCACTCCGATATTCACCAGGCCCGCAACGAATGGGGTGGCTCTATTTACCCGATGGTTCCCGGCCACGAGATCGTAGGAAGGGTGACCGCAGTAGGAGATCATGTAAAAAAATTCAAAGTAGGCGAACTGGCCGGAGTGGGTTGCCTGGTAGACAGCTGCCGTACCTGCGAGCAATGCCAGGCCGGCGATGAACAATTTTGTGAAACAGGTTCCGTAGGTACTTACAACGCCAAAGATTACAATGGGGAAACAACTTATGGTGGCTACAGCACACAAATAGTGGTGGACGAAAATTTTGTGCTCCACGTTTCTGAAAAGCTCGACCTTAAAGCCGTAGCGCCACTACTTTGTGCAGGCATCACTACCTATTCTCCTTTGCGCTACTGGAAAGTAGGTCCGGGCCAGCAGGTAGCTGTGGTAGGGCTCGGTGGTCTTGGCCACATGGGTGTGAAACTTGCAGCTGCCATGGGTGCAGAAGTAACGGTGATCAGTACTTCCGATTCAAAGGAAGCGGATGCCAAAAGATTGGGTGCTACCAATTTCATTAACAGCAAAAAGCCCGATGCTTTTAAAGGCTGGGAAAAGAAATTCCATTTTATTTTAAACACTGTTTCTGCGCCGCACAGTTATGATGCACTGCTGCCGTTGCTAAAAACCAATGGTACCATGACACTGGTGGGTGCACCGCCTGCTCCATCGCAAGTGGTAGGCTTCAACCTCATCATGCAGCGCCGTACACTGGCGGGTTCGCTGATAGGTGGCATCAAAGAAACGCAGGAAATGCTGGACTTTTGTGCTGAACACAACATTGTAAGCGATGTGGAGATCATTAATATGGACCAGGTGAACGAAGCCTATGAAAGAGTGCTGAAAAGTGATGTGAAGTACAGGTTTGTAATAGATATGGCGAGCCTGAAAAGCTGAAATTAAAAGAACTATCTTAAAATAAAAATGGTCCGTAATTATTACGGACCATTTTTTATTATCGTATAGGTACTGCTATACAAAATCATTTGGTTTAAAATTCCTGCGGCTGTTAAAATATTTATCCAGCAGGCTGGTATCCCGGTGGCATTCCATACTGAGCTGGAAATGATCTGCCAGCTTGATCTTATATTCAACGTAAAAATCGTCTACCTGTTTGCATTCTGTGAGGACACCGTCTTTTTCAAACTTGCCAATTTCAATACCACCGAAAAATTTCATGATCTGCTGGGTGTGGTCAAGCTCTTTGAATTCCTGTATGGTCATGCTATCAGTTTTAAAAGTGCTGGCGGGCCAAACAAACCTACCTAAAAAGGGCCCGTTTTTGCCGGACCCCTTACGATAGTTCCGAATCTTGTTTCAGGACAGACCGGTTCCTCGTAAACCAACCTGTCATTTGCTATTTCTGTGCCGGAATTCGTTAAGGAAATCTTTGGGGCTACCATCTGATCAACAAATTTAAGTGTTGACCAACCTTAAAGAATAACCGAAATGGAGTATGTGGATAAAGCCTGCGGATAAAATGCGCTACATTGATCCTCAGGCCTGTAGCTTTATTTCCTGCGCTGTTTGAATAACCATTTAGGCAATGTTTCTCCTAAAAGCCTGGTTGTAAAAACATTGTTGTGGGTTGTTCCCTTTAGTTTCCAAAAGAGGGTGCTGGCATTGCTTTCCCTGTAAAATTGCTCATCGCTGTCTATGGGATTTTCCGTGTCATCCATGCCATGAATTAACCAAACAGCGATAGTTGCTATGTTTTTGATCTGATCAAATTGCGGGATGCCCGAAATACTTATCCCTGCAGCAAACAGGTCCGGTCTTGCAGACAGTGAATTAATGACGGTAGAACCACCCATTGAAAATCCGACTACGTAAATTCTTTTACTGTCAATATTTAAATTTGATCTTAAAGAATCAATAAGCTGCAATACGGTATTAAGGCAGGGCCTTGCTATTGAGTAAAGCACATTTCTTGCAGAATCCTTTACATAATCAGAAGAACGTGTGGGAAATTGCGGTGCCAAAACATAAGCAGGGTATTTATCCTGTATACCGGGGTTTGCAAAAAGTTTGGGCAATATTCCAAGCTGGGATTGATTATCTGTTCCAACAGGTTTGCCCGAACCATGATAAACAATTACCAAGGGATACTGTTCTGTGGCATTTTGTTTTGTAGGTTTAAACAAGCGGTACCTGAGGGTTATATTTTCTTGCCCTGTAAAAGTTGCCGGATCAAAAACATTATTGTCTAAAGCCCTGACCTCTGCGATCTTTTGTTTTGATACAGTACTGTCTTCCGTATTGTCAATAATGAATTGCCCGTATGTTGTTTTAGTGGATAGGCAGGATGGCAATGAGAATAGAATAATAAATAAAACGAGTAATGTTTTTGTCATAGTGTAGCTGTTAGCCCTTTAAACAAAAAAGCGACCACAACATTAAGTTATAATCGCTTTTCTTCTTCGTGGTGTGGGCCGGGATTGAACCGGCGACACATGGATTTTCAGTCCATTGCTCTACCAACTGAGCTACCGCACCATCCTTTCCCTTTCGGGGCAGCAAAAATAAGGGGATTCGTTTAAAACAGCAAGGATTTTTGAAAAATAGTGTCAAATTACAAGGTAGCCACTTCTCTTTCCATCCTAACATGTTACAAATCCGCTATATTAAAATTTATTCCATTCCTGTTGGGGAGCGTACCTGTTCTCCCGATAGCTATCGGGACTTCGCCTGCCTTTATTGTTGAATATGCTGCGCATTCAACAATTTCCGCTTATAGCGCAACCGAAGCAGCCAAGGCTCCTCCACAGGTACCGATAAAATTGGTAGAGTGGCTTACTTCCTTTTGTAAAGACCTTCCTATCCCGGCTCAGCATCAGGGAACCATCCGGCAAAGGGGCTGTAATCCTTTGCCGGGGCCTTTTTTTGTTTTTTTTTGGCAAGCAAGAACGAAAATTGGCAGGCTATTGCCTGCATTGACTTATTAATGCTCCCAACCGGGTATTATCCATCAACAATAAATAATATAATTTTAACCAATTGACCGTATAGCATCTTATGTAATCATAAGCTTTACAGCACCCAAGAAAAAACGGACCTTAAAACCTGGCCAATGAACAGAAGCATATTGCTTTTTACCACTGTATTCCTTTCAGTTACCGTAATTGCACAGAACAAAGTACGATTTGCCGGTGAGGCACTGTCCGTGGTTATATCTAACGGGAACGATTTTGCAGCTGCTGTTACCAAAGATTCCGTTTTTGTATACAGGCTACCGGGTATGAACCTGTATAAACAATCCAGGCATAATCTTGTATACCCTACCCTGGTTGATTTTGCCGCAGGAAAAAGTGACATGCTCCTTCTTAAAGAAAATCATTTGAAAAGATCGCCTGCTGCTTACAATATGAGCCTTTGGGTAGACATGGAAAATTACAACAGGAGAAATTCCGGGGAAACACCCCGGGATAGTATTGTGGTATGGAACATTCCTGCTGCAAAAGTGGTAAGCAAAACAGCAGGCAATTTTTATTTTGATTTTTTCGTGGGGGACAACAATATGGTATATGTCGGTAATAACATTACTTCAGCATTTGTAAGCAATGCTACCGGCGACAGTGTGTTCTATGCAAAGAATGCGGTGTTATATACAAAGTGGGACAGTGATAAAACCCACGAGTCACAATTAAATGAAGTGGCAAGAAAAGTAGTGGCTTCGCCGGTAAATACATCTTTTACCATAATAACCTACAACAGCAATACCAGCAAATACACAATTTCTGTACGGAATGTGCAGACGCATGCCGTGATCTTTGAGAACAGGGAGCTGGAAAAATTACCAACGGCTGTTTCCTACTCTTTTGACGGAAGAAAATTATTGTACAGTTATAGTAAGGCTTTTAAGAAGTCGGTGATAGAAGTAATAGACATAGAGGCGAAAAAAAATCAAAGCACTATGGCCGTGGAAGAAGATGTGGTGAACGCTTATTTTATTGATGAGAATTTGATCGGCTATGCCACTTCCGCCGGTTGGGTGCAATGGAATATTGCGGAGAACAGGATGGAAAAACAAATCTCGGGCAATACATTTTACAATGGCTTTCGCCTGTTGGATGCACGTTATTTTGATCATTATTTATTGGTACATACGGAAGCGGCTATCAATGGCGGACCTTCTCAACAGAGTGAGCTGCAGCTGAATCCCGTGGAAGATATAGCCGTATTCGCCGATGTAAAAAAAGGTGGCGACAGTTCCTTTGCGGATGAGGGCGATTATAGTATGCAGCTCAATGATGTGCCGGACTTTATAAAAGAGTTAAGATTCAATGCATCGCAAAACTATTTTACTGTATTGGGTGGGGAGAACAGGTTACAGGTATGGCATACTTCTTCCCGTAAAAAAATATTCGACCGCATGTTCGATGGCAAAGTGCAGGGTTTTATTGATGAAAGCGGCCGTTATGTTTTTGTAATAGAATACGATAAAGAAGACTGGAGCCGTTATCGCCTGCACCATATCGACCTGAAGAAAAGCAAGATAACTTCATCCGATCTTATCGTTCCGGCACAGGGAGAATTTAAAGATAATTCAGGTATAGTAGAAGCGGTATCCGTACCAGGGGAAAACAACGCATGGTATGTTACCGATAATGAAAAAACTATCTGGAAATTTTCGGGCGGCAACTTTAAGCCGGTCGCTTCGGTAACAATTCCTGATCCTGTTTATATAAGAACAATACAAGTTGGAAAAAATGGAGAGATCGTATGTGGCGCTTTTAATGATAATAGGGAGCTCAGCTTTTATAATATCGGCTTTGCTGCAAAAAAAATAAACAAAATGTTCAGCGGCCCATACTCGGGTATATTGCCACACAATGATGGTTATTACCTGGAAGCAAACAATGAGCTACATTTTTTGCGCAATGGTGCTATTGAAAAAAGAATCCCGTTTGACGGAAAGTTCATCAGGATGAGCAATAACAGAATCTATGGCAAACTCATTATCCAGCTGATCGCTTCTGATGGTTCAGACGTGCTGATGACCATTGATGCATCCGGGAATATTACCAAGGAATTATTACCTGAAAGAGTGATGGGGCTTAAGCTGCTCGACAACGGGCAGATCATGTACATTGGTAAAGGGGTGAATACATTTATTGCTGCCGGGGTTGATCCTATTCAGTGGGATGCAAAGCTCCCGGAGAACAAATCTTTTGAAAATGCAGATGTTTCAGGAAGCGGCAGGTATATTTTATACAAAGATGAGATCGTTGACCTGAAGGAAGCGAACAGGACGAAGACAGATCCTTTTGTCAAAGCTGTTTTTATCAGCCGCTTGAGTGAAGGGGAAAGGATCGAACTCTTCAGCAAAGGATGGAATACCAATAAGTATTTTAGTATCCGCAGGATAAACGGAACCGATACAACGGAGAGTGAAACAAGGATTCCCATCCCAGGCAATGCGATCGCTTTTTACGATCACAACACGGTACAGCTTTCTCCTGATAAAAAATGGCTGGCTACCACTTCGCAGGGCTACCAGATGATCACCGATAAAATTGCGCCGCCGGTTTTGTGGAATACCCAAACGCTCAAAGGTTACCTGCTGGATAATAAGTATGAAAAATACAGCCCGTATTTTTCATCGGACAGCAGTAAATTTTACCTGGTAGACTATGTAAGCATGGATCAAAAAACGATGCTGCCTGTATATAACCAAACGGTATTTACACTGGATGCACAAAACGGACCCATGTCTCCTCAAAAAGTACCTGCTAAGAATGAACTACTGTATGCAGGTGATTACAACTTTGAAATAGCAGAGTTCAGAG
>CAYOLS010000042.1:0-14277 GCA_964404845.1 uncultured Ferruginibacter sp.
TTTTTTACGGAATACCATTTTTTAGGTGTTGATTCTTCTTCCGGCAAATCTTTTTGATCATCGGAATGCAAGGCAATGCCTTTGTCTTTCATACGCTCCATGTGTGCGAGGTAAGTGGCTTCCATAAACTCTTCGTCGTGGGATGGTGAAGAATTCCAGATACCGGTGATCATTTCAATGCTATTGTCGCCTTCGGGCAGCGAAGCAAGCAATACATTCAATTCTTCCAGCTCAGTCTGAGTGGCTTCACCCGATAATTTACGGGTCAACAGTATCCAAATACGGTCGTTACACATGGTTCGTAATATGTTAAGAGAATCTTAAAGGGAAAATCCCCTAAATCAGGATGGATTTTTTTTGGAATTGCGTTTAGAGATGGCTTGGGCAATCCTTTTTAATGCGATAGACAGCTGGTTATCAATAGTTTTTACGCTGAGATCGAGCAGGTGGGCGATCTCTTTATACCGCAGCCGGTCTTCTTTTGCCAGCTTGTAAATGAGCTGGCAGGAAGGAGGCAATTCCTTTACGGCAGTAGCAATCGTATGTTCCAGTTCATGCAGTTCGGTAGATTGGTCGGGAATGCCATAGTCTGACACAAACTCTACGTGCAGGTCGTCAATTGAAAAGACGGATTGTTTGTTTTCCTGCTTCAAACGGGCTACGGCGGCATTTTTTACACTGACAAATAAATAGAGCTTGAGATTTTCAATTTCCATCAGTTTTTGCCTTCTTACCCATACATCCAGCAAAAGATCAGAAGCTACTTCTTCAGCCAATACCCTCGACTTCACAATGGAATAAGCAAAATTCTGTAAGGAAGGGAACAGCAAAAAGAACAGCGACTTGTAGGCAGCCTGGTCTTCGTACACACTTATCTGGTACTTCAGCTCGTTGATGGTCCGGTCTGTATCGGGAGTGAAATTAAATTTCATGATAAAGCAATCTATTTTAAAGTTAGTAATAAAATCACGGAGTATATTTACTGCATTCAAAAATTTATTTACAGCACAACAGATATGAAAATTCCTTCTTACTTAAAAAAAGGCGACACCATCGGCATTACCTGCCCTGCAGGATACATGGCCGCCGAAAAAGCACAAACCTGTATCGATACCTTACAACAATGGGGATATGAAGTAATGGTGGGCAAGACATTGGGCAGCAGCTCTGCTAATTATTTCAGCGGTACAGACGAAGAGCGTGCAGATGAATTGCAGGCAATGCTGGATGATCCTTCCATCAAAGCCATTTTATTTGGCCGTGGTGGTTATGGTATGAGCAGGATCATTGACCGGCTGGATTTTAAAAAATTCAAAAGAAGCCCCAAGTGGCTGATCGGCTTTAGTGACATTACTATTATGCATACACATTTATTCAACCAGTATAAGATCGCTTCGCTGCATGCACCAATGGCGGCTGCTTTTAATGACGGGCAGGCGGAGAATGATTATATTTTATCGTTGAAGAAAGCATTGAAAGGTGGTAAGAGTAAATACAGTTGTGCTCCTCATTCGAATAATAAATTAGGTTCAGCCACCGGTAAACTGGTAGGCGGCAACCTGGCATTGCTGGCGCATAGCATTGGTACTGCATCTGAGCCCGATACCAAAAATTGCATTTTATTTTTAGAAGATATAGGTGAGTACCTGTACAGCGTAGATCGTATGCTGGTGCAGCTGAAACGTGCAGGCAAACTGGATAAAGTGACAGGAATTATTTTTGGCGGCTTTACGGATATGAAAGATACAGAGCGACCTTTTGGTAAAACGATGGATGAGATATTAGCGGATGCTGTGGTAGCAGTAGATGTACCGGTTTGCTTTAATTTTCCGGTGAGTCATAATAAAGAGAATTATGCGTTGAAGGTTGGAGTGGAGTATAATTTGATCGTGGGGGCGAGGAAAGTAGTGTTAAAAGAATTATAATGGATTACACGAATTGAGGCGAATTACACGAATTAAATGCAAGCTGTTAGCTTTTAGCCCTTAGCCTATTTTTTTATTTCTAATCTTGCATTCCTCTTTGCTCTCCTTCCTTTTTTAAACTCTTTGCATATTCCTTATTTTTTATAGCACGGATTTTTGGCACTAATTACACGAATTAAAAACCGGTTGGCACCAAAGGTAAGACCGGGGCGGTCAGACCCTAATTCGTGCAATTCGTTCCAATTCGTGTAATTACTTACTTAACAAAGAATCCAACGCCTTATTGTAAATAGCTGACTCACTCAGGTTATTATGCGAACCATTTTCAATCTTAATAAACTGGTCGCCGGGCTTTAAAAATTTCTTTAACTGAGCACCTGAACGGTAGGTCACCACCCAATCACCAGTGCCATGAAAAATTGTAACAGGCGCTTTTACATCCTGTAGAAATTCATAGGTCGGTAGTTTGTATTTGCTCATCATGCGGGCAGGATACATAAAAGCATAGCTGCGGAATAAAGCCGGGATGCTGTAATAAGGTGTTTCCAGTACCAGCTGCTGGCAAGGCTTTACCGTAGCAGCATAGGTAGCGATGGCTGTGCCCAGGGATTTCCCGTAGACGATGATACTATCATCCTGGTATTTTGTTGCTGCCAGCTTTCTTATTTCGTAGGCAATGCTGTATAATTTTTTTTCTGATAGTTCACCGGTGCTCTTACCGAAACCGGGATAGTCAGGCATCCACACATCATAACCATGCTTTGTAAATGCCGGAACAAATTTGGCATAGTGTTCTACATTATCCTGGTTGCCATGAAAATAGAGGACGATCCCTTTTTTTACAGAACCGGCAGCAGTGAATTGTATCATGTTCACCGTATCTGTTTTGCTGAAGGGAATATTTATTTCTTCAAATTTTTGATTGAAGACAAAAACGTGGTTGCGATCAAGTTTTTTAGGATGCAGCAGGATCTTTTCCTGTATAGAGTATAAAATAATTCCTATACTGCAGTAAATAATGACGATCCATTTTAGTATGGAAATTATTTTTTTTCGTTTCATGCGGCAAAGATATAAACAGAAAAGCTTTGACAAAGTTTAGAACTTTGCCAAAGCTTCCATCCATCAATTCCTATGCGTCCGGAATTTCCGGCTCTACCAGCTTTGCCAGTTTTTCCAGCGACTCCTGCCAGCCGAGATAACACATATCTGCAGGAATCTGTTCGGGAATCCCTTCCTGCACAATATAGATACTGGTACCTGCAATTGATTTTTCAAATTTTACGGTAGTGGTCATTACTCCCGGCAGGTTGGGATCATCGAACTGATCGCTGTATTTAAGCAGCTCTCCCGGTTTTACTTCCAGGTATTTTCCGCCGAATGAGTGACCATTGCCGGTGCTGAAATTATAGAATGACATTTTGTAAGTGCCGCCTGCTTCTGCTTTCATTTCATGAACGGTGCAGGTAAAGCCATAAGGTGGCAGCCATGCAGCGATGGCATTGGGTTCAGTAAATGCACGAAAAACTTTTTCCGGGGCTGCTTTTAGCACCCTGTGGAATGAAACTTTGTTATCTGACATACAATTTTGTTTTTGTTCCTACTCGTATGGCTTTTCGGTTACGCCCGTTTTTTTTAGTGATACTGCTTCACTTGCTGATGACATCATAATTACTTTACAAATTTGAGGCTAATCTGGTTAATAACAGGTGGCAGGCTGCGGCAATTAGGAGGGGAAATTGCGAAAAGCTATTTTTACTGTATGAAAAAACATCCCTTTAGCCTTGCTTTGATAACCGCTCTGTTTTTAAATGCCTGTAACCAGCCAACCGGTACAAATGATAGTGTTACGGCAAGCAAAACAGATAGTGCCACTATTATTCCAAACTCAATTGATACAGCGGTTGCTAATGCTGCCCTGCCCAAAACACCTGCGGATTTTGTGCCTGCCGGTTATACTATTTTTGAAACGGTGAATGGTGATCTTGATAACGATCAACTGCCCGATTGCATCCTTATCATCAAAGGCACTGATAAAAGCAAATTTGTAAAAGACGAAAACCGTGGAATGCTTGATCGCAACAGGCGGGGCATTATGGTGTTGCTCAATAAGAACAACCATTATGAGCAGTTGGTAAAAAACTACGAGTGCTTTTCTTCCGAAAATGAAGACGGCGGTGTTTATTATGCACCCGAGCTGGACCTGGAAGTTAACAAAGGAAAACTTCTTGTTAATTACCGCCACGGCAGGTATGGTTATTGGTCCTACACTTTCAGGATAAAGGGCAATGATATGGAACTGATAGGATACGATGCCACCAGCAGTACAGGCCCTGTGATCAACGAGGAGACCAGCATTAATTTTTTAACCAAAAGAAAGCAGACAAGGGAAAATATAAAACCCGAAGCAGAGCCCGGCGAAGAAGAATTTAAAGAAAGCTGGGCTGATATAAAATTAAAAGCACCCATTCTTTTATCTGCCATTAAAGATTTTGATGAACTGGAAATGTACAAGTATTAAATACTGACCATGAGCCATCAGTTACTCAATACTGCAAAATATCTCTTATAAAATTATGATACTCGTTAAACGTAGGTAAGTTGTTATGCCCGCCGCCTTGTATCCTAATTAATGTGATCTTGCTTGGGTTAATGGCCTGCAGCTTTTCACTGTTACTAATAGGTATAAGCCAATCCCTTGTGCCATGTAAAATGTAAGTATGGCAATTCACATGCCTTATCCATTTATCGGTACGCAAATGATAACGCAGTAAATAACGGATGGGCAATATCGGCAAAAAACGTTCTATCACTTTCCTGAAATTAAAATAGGGCGCATCTAAAATGAGGTAGCGGGGCTTGTTATCACTGGCGATCTTAGCTGCAAAGCCGCTACCAAGGCTTCTTCCATACACAATGATATGATGTTCGGTGTATTTAATGGCAAGGGTATCGTACACAAACTGCATATCCTTCAGCATATCATGTTCACTGCGCTTGCCGGTACTTTTACCAAAGCCACGGTAATCAACCAGCACCACATCATAATTGTACCTGTAAAAATCTTTGGCATATTTGGCCCAGCCTTTTATACTCCTGCTGTTGCCATGAAAGTATAGTATGAGACCGAGCGGTTTGGGTGTTTTAAAATGCAGGCCATTGATGCGGACGCCGGGTTCTATATCAAAAAATAATTCTTCGAAAGGAGCATCGTATTTGTATTGAAAATCGGCACGGAGCTTTTCGGGTTTGAAGATAAAGAACTCTTGTACCAGGTACACAAGGGCAACCAGGGCAAGATAACCGAGTATTATATAGATCCAGGTTGTATTCAAGTAGGTGAATATAGAGAAAATAGCAAAGAGAACAAAGTAAACAAGAAGTGTAAAGAAAAAGGAGGCATTCTTTTATTCTCCTTTCTCTTTTCAACTCTATTTTTTAAAATATTGCCGGAAAGATATTTAGCTGAATTGTTTTTTCCAGTTATCCATACCACCAGTAAGATTAATGAGATTATTGTATTTCCCCCGCTGTTGCAATCGTTGTATGGCAATTACACTGCGAATACCTTTCTGGCAATAGAGTATTACAGGTTTATCTGCGGGAATTTCATCAAGGCGTTCCATCAACTGGCTCATAGGAATTAAAGTGCCGCCAATATTAAATGCCTCATGTTCGAAAGGTTCCCTAACGTCAATGAGCAAAAGATCTTCTCCTTTGCTCATTTTATTTTTTAATTCAATTGGTTCTATTGATCGCATCGTCCTTTATTCTTCATCATCATGCGGGTAAATGCGCTGTAGTTTCAATTTGCTGACAGGCGCTACCACGAGTGGGAATTTTTCTACCAGCACATTGCTTTGCTCAAGGCCGAAGTTGCGTTCTTCGCTTACGCTCAACTCCTTGAGGTAGAAGTATACTTTCATGATGATCTCTTCAAAGAAAGGCAATTCGTTATCAAGACTGAGGAATTTTTCCATTACAATAAACTGGAAGTCGCCTACCATATTATTTTTTTGCTGACTCTCGTAGCGACTGAGGATATTCACTTCCCTGTTTGCCACAAGATCTTCCACTACTTTTTTGAACATGAGGTTGAGCCTTGGCGCCATACGGAAACCTAAACGGAATTCTACCCTGATGATATCATTGGGAATAATATGCTCTACGGAATATTCGCAGGTATATGGATCATCCAATGTATCTACGTGAACAAACCAGTAAATATCGGCCCGCTTGGGCTTACCGCTCAATATGCTGTAGATGATCTTATGTTCTATCTCTTTGGGATTGTTGGCACTTGTGAGGTAAACAAGATGCGTTGCAAATTTCGGAACAGAAGTATCATTGCTCAACTCCTCCAGTTTAGGCACATACTCTTCTACCCTCACAAATTCTATATACCTGTTCTTAATCTTTCTTGCCCTGAACCAAACATACATTACAAAGAACAATGCACCGCCGATCATTAAAGTAATGTAACCGCCGTGTACAAATTTATCCATCAACGCCACGAGGTAAGAAATTTCCACGATGAGGTATGCAGCAAGAAATATCCAGATGAATCCTGGTTTTACCCTGTGCAATACCATATAGTTGGCAAACAGGATGGTGGTCATGATCATAGTGGTGATAATGGCAAGGCCATAGGCAGCTTCCATCCTGGTTGATTCCCGGAAATATAATACCACTCCGACACAGCCCACAAACAATAAAAAGTTGATACCTGGAATAAACAGTTGTCCCTTTGCTTCGCTCGGGAATTTGATGCGCATTTTTGGCCAGAGATTGAGGCGGATGGCTTCGCTGATAAGTGTGAAGGAACCGGTCACCATGGCCTGGCTGGCGATGATGGCAGCTGAAGTAGCGATGATCACACCCGGTACAATGAACCACTGTGGCATCAGGTCGTAAAAAGCATTGATCCCATTGGCTTTGATGGTAGCCGCATCCAGCATCTGGCCTGTATGATGTTTTAATAAGCTGGCGCCTTGTCCAAAATAGTTAAGCAGCAGGCAACTCTTTACAAATATCCAGGATATGCGGATATTACCCCGGCCGCAATGCCCAAGGTCGCTGTATAAGGCTTCCGCCCCCGTGGTACAAAGAAATACAGCACCGAGCAACCAAAAACCACCTTCGTAATTAAATAAAAAGTGAATGGCATAATAGGGATTGAGCGCACTCACAATGCTGATATCATCCGTAATATGAATAATGCCCAATCCTGCCAGCATGAGGAACCAGGCGCTCATGAACGGGCCAAACAACTTACCAATATTGGAAGTACCGAATTGTTGTGCAAAAAAGAAGACAGTAATAATTCCGAGTACGATGTAAACAACCGTTGTATTTTGTATCTCCCTGAATTTTTCCAGCTCTTTCAACCCTTCAATGGCAGAGGTAATAGAGATGGGGGGCGTGATGATACCATCGGCCAGCAATGCGGCCCCGCCTATCATTGCGGGGATCACCAGCCATTTTTTCCGGCGACGTACCAATGCAAACAAGGAAAAGATACCGCCTTCTCCTTTGTTGTCGGCACGCAACACTAGTATCACATATTTTATTGTTGTCTGTAATGTGATGGTCCAGATGATGAGCGATAATGTTCCGAGGATAAGTTCCCTTGTGAGTACCCTGTCTTTAATGATGGAGTTAAAAACGTAGAGCGGAGAGGTTCCGATGTCTCCGTAAATGATTCCGAGGGCAATAAGTAAACCGGCTGCGGAAACTTTGTTAATGTGCTTTCCCACTAAAATGTATTTTCTGTAAGGTGTCCCGTAATTTGGTTAACAAGACGATACAAATGTAGCGGGAAATCAAATTACAAAACAAAGAATATTTATTAATAAGCATGGTTCCAGCTTGTCACACTGAGCTTGCCGAATGTGCAACAATACGAATGCTCTTCTAAAACCGGCTTCGACAGGCTCAGCCTGTCAATCCTGTTAAATAGAAAACAGGCATGCTTTAGGAAAAACGAAGAAAATTACAAATTAGTATAATGCCTTGCGGATACCCATTTCCAGTCCTCTCAATTCAGCTAGGCCTCTTAACCTGCCGATAGCAGAATAACCGGGGTTGGTTTGTTTGTGCAGGTCGTCCAGCATCTGGTGGCCATGGTCGGGACGCATGGGAATGGAAACATTTCTTTTTTGCATAATGGCTATGATCTCTTTTACCACGGCATACATATCTACATCGCCTTCGAGATGGTTGTCCTCAAAAAAATCTCCCTGCTCATTTCTTTTGGTGCTGCGCAGGTGAATAAAGTTGATGCGGTCACCGAATTGTTTTACCATCGCAGGCAGGTCATTGTCGGCCCTTACACCAAAGGAGCCGGTACAAAAACAAAGCCCGTTATTTAAAGACGGCACAGCAGCGATCAATGCATTGATATCAGATGCAGTACTCACTACTCTTGGCAGGCCAAGAATAGGGTAAGGCGGATCATCGGGGTGTATGACCATTTTCACTTTGCACTCATCTGCAACGGGAATGATCTCCTGTAAAAAATAAATAAGGTGTTGCCTTAATTTGTTGGCATCAATTCCTTCATAAGTATCCAGTACCTGCCGGAACTGTTCGAGTGTAAAGCTTTCTTCGCTGCCTGGCAGGCCTGCAATGATATTTTTTTGAAGGGTTGACTTTTCTGCATCGCTCATTCCAGCAAATCTTTCTTTTGCGCTCTCCAGTTCTGCTTCCGTATAATTTTTTGCTGCATTTTTTCTTTGCAGCATCAACACATCAAAAGCGATAAATGCTGCTTTTTCAAAACGCAGCGCTTTGCTCCCGTCAGCTACTTCGTAGGCAAGATCCGTCCTTGTCCAGTCGAGCACCGGCATAAAGTTGTAGGTAATGATATGAATGCCGCAGGCGCTTAAATTTTTTATGGACTGTTTGTAATTGTCAATGTACAATTGAAAATCCCCCGATTGTGTCTTGATAGCTTCATGCACGGGCACGCTTTCCACCACATCCCAGCTTAGCCCAACGGCTTCTATTTCCTGCTTGCGTTTATTGATTTCTTCAATGGTCCATACTTCGCCGTTACTAACATGATGCAATGCCGTGACAACGCCACTACAGCCAGCTTGTTTGATGTCCCATAAGCTTACCGGGTCATTGGGTCCGAACCAGCGCATGGTGTGTTTCATTTTAAACGGAATGCTCATTGGCAGAAGATATGAGTTATGAGTTATGAGATATGAACGATGAGATGATGTTAGGTGTTGCGGGTTATGATTAATAATAAGTAATCAATAATCATTTATACGCCGCTGAAAGCGCTGAAACCCCCATCCACCGTAACGATCGTTCCGGTTACAAAACGGGAAGCATCACTGAGTAACCAAACGAGCACACCTTTTAATTCATCTGCATTGCCCATTCTTTTGTATGGGGTATTTTGAATGATGAGCTGTCCACGGTCGGTATAGGACCCGTCCGCATTCGTTAGCAACGCTTTGTTCTGGTCGGTCAAAAAGAAACCGGGCATGATGGCATTCATTCTCAAAGCATCGCCATACCTGTTGGCCAGCTCTATCGCCATCCAGCGGGTATAACAATCAATGGCTGATTTGCCTAAGCTATAACCCAGCACTTTTGTCAATGCTTTTTCTGAACTCAGCGAAGAAATATTCACAATGCTGCCGCTTTTATTTTGTGCAATGGTCTTTCCAAAAACCTGTGTTGGCAAAACGGTTCCCCATAAATTCAGTTTAACTGCTTTTTCCAGGGCTTCCATATCCAATGAAAAAATATCATCGCTGTGCTCTACGATGGCTTCGGGAATATTTCCACCGGCACCATTCACCAAACCATGAATGCTGCCGAATTTATCAAGCATGGCTTTATTGGCTGCAGCAAGCTCTTCAGGTTTATTAATATCAGCGATCAGCGGAATAGCATTGCCACCTGATTTGCTGATGCAATGCGCTCTTTCCTCGGCCACTACTTTGTTCCTGCCCAAAATACCTACATTACCTCCGGATGATGCAATGGCTTCCACGAATGCCTTGCCCAACACACCTGTGCCACCTGTTACCACAATGGACTTATCCTGTAAAGAAAAACTGTTTGACATGTTATTGTTTTATTAGTCGGTTTGTTCTATTAATTGTACTACATACAAAGATGCGGGCATACCTGTTGTCTTTTCCTGCCAGGTTGTTGCAGTACGGCCCTGCAGCCTGCCGGCGTATGGTTTTGCTTTCATGCCAAATACATAATTGATCCCTGAGACCCATGGGTCCTGTATGGCTGCTTTGGAAGCGGTGCAATTCCAGAACACCTGGTTCACACCGCTCCAGCCGTGGCCTGTGCCCCAGTTGCCCCGGTCCTGCGCATTGATCTCACCATCACTGGTAATATTATCATACAATGTTCCCATGGCCCAGCGATGATGCGGGCCGATATCAGCATGCGTTTTATCCGCCCTGCAATTGTAAAACACATTAGGACCCCGAACCTGCATTCCCGTTACATAATCATGGCGCCCTTCGGTAGTCATGCAATGCATCACCAGGTTCATTTGCCCGTCGTTGTTAAATGAATATCTTCTACCGCCGGTGATCTTTGATTTTGCATCAAGGCTTCTGCAATCCGTTACGGTTACATTCCTGCTTTCGTTACCGAGGTTCACGCAGGAGTAGCCAAAATAAATAGCGGTAACATCTTTTACCCAGGCATCCTGTACCCGGTTAAAATGAATAGCATCCCAGCCATGATCTTCGTCGGTATCAGAATTATATTCAGATTCACAACGCAGGCTTTCAATACCAATATTGCTGATGCGGCCATTAAAATTATATTTATAAATTTCACCGCCGCCATATTTTTCTTCCATGGCCATCACCACAGGGTTGTCGATAAAAATTGTATTGCCTTCAATCCTGGTGATCACTCTTTCAAAGTGCAGGTCGTATTCCCTGGGCGTCCATTGCCTGGTAGTACTGTCTCTTTTGTCGATCTGGTCCATTTTCAACTCGCTGATCCATTGCTGCGTTCCGGGCCTGAATACAATAATACTATCCCCTTTTTTTAAAGTAGCAGCATTGCCCACTGTAAAAGACCTGGCACCTAGCGGCACATAATTTTGGGTGATCTTTTGCCTGCTTCCTTTTATCTCTGTTCGCTTTCCTGAACCACTTACACTTATCAAACTACGTTGTCCTTTTCCTGTAGCTACCAGCACCGTCTGCTCTCCTTCTCCTCTTAATACGATACCGCTTGCAGTGATCTTTATAGTACCCGGAATTTTATAAATACCCTTTTTCAAAAAGATAGCCCCACGAAAACCATTTTTATTTAAAGGCATTGCAGCTACTTTATCAATAGCCGATTGCAAGGTTTGCTGGCTGTTGGCAGATGGCTTGATAGTTTTAACAATTTTAACCTGCGGCAATGCATTCTTCCCTTCCTTATAACCTACCCTGCTAAAATCAGGAATGGTATTACCCAGGGAATCGGGTATATACAGCAGTTTGCCTTTATCTGTGCGAAGGTATTTCGAGGTCCAGCCATGCTGGCAATCTGCGCTTACCGCAACAAAGCAGAGCAATAATGTGAACAAATATTTTTTATATTTTTTCATTCGCTGTCAATTCCTGTTAAAATAAAGGTTTACCATTGTTTAATTTTTTACTTCTTATTAACGCTTCCAGGTAATAATAATCTGCATAAGAAAGCGGCGCATCAATTTCACTGTTAAAAGGTTTGTTACCGGTACTATGAACAAGAAGAAATCCTTTATTGTCCCCGGGCATAGAACGGTATTTACTGGTAATATTTTTCAGGATATTGTTTGCTATGTTCCTAAAGTAATATTTATTGATGCTGTACTGGCTTAATTCATAAAGTGCCGAAGCCGTGATTGCCGCAGCAGATACATCCCTGGGTTCATTGGGAATACCCGGCGCATTAAAATCCCAATAAGGAATAAGGTCTTTAGGAAGATTTTTATGACCCAGGATAAATTTTGCGATCTTTTTTGCCTGCCTTAAATAAATACTGTCCCCTGTCTCACGGAAACACATGGTAAATCCATACAATCCCCATGCCTGTCCTCTTGCCCAGGCAGAACTATCAGCATGGCCCTGGTGTGTATTTTTTTCAAGGATGGCACCGCCATTTACAGGATCATAATCCACTACATGGTAAGAACTGTTGTCTGGCCTGAAATGATTTTTTAAAGTAGCATTGGCATGCGATACCGCTATTTTATAAAAGGAGGAATCGCCGGACAATTTGGTGGCTTCAAATAATAATTCAAGATTCATCATATTGTCGATGATAACAGGATACTTCCAGCGGGGCATGTGGTCCCATGATTTGATGGTACCGGTATTGGCGTTGAAACGTTTTGATAAAGTTTTGGCTGCCTGCAATATTACTTCCTTGTAATGTGGGTTGCCGGTAAGGCGGTACGCCGTTCCGGCGCTGCAGAAAATTTTAAAGCCTACATCATGCGTGGTAAGGTCGTATTGCTGGAATTCTATTTTTTGAGTAAAAATCTCTGCCTGTGCCTTCCATTCCGGTTTGCCCGTCAGCTCATACAGGAACCAGAGCTGGCCGGGAAAGAAGCCGCTTGTCCAGTCTTTAGGCCTTACCAGCTTCAACACCCCATTTTCAAGCGATCGTGGTGAGACCAGCAGCGAATCAGCAGCTGTTTTTTTTGCAGCGGCAATTTCATCCAGCATTACCTGTGTTTGTTTTTCAGCACCTGATATCACAGTACGGTAAAATTTTTTCTGTGCACTGGTATGCAATACGAAAAAGAACAATAAACCTGCTATTATTTTTAACCGCTTCATTCGATCAGTTATGATTTATTTTTTTAACCTGCAATGCATTCAATACCGGCTCTCCTTCCACTGCTTTAAATATTATATGGATTCCGTTACCGTTTTCAGTTTTCACCTGGATTGTTTTTACCAAAGCAGTGGCATTACCGGCTTCTTTGGCTATATCAAGGTTTGGTAAAACGATTTTATCATTGGCCATTACAGAAAATATTCTTTTGGATTCCTGCTCTGTTCTGTCTCCATCAGTAAGATTGTATACCATTCCTTCCACTCTGCCACCCAGCAATTCTGCAAAACAAAAGCTGATCTCGTAATTGCCATCGGGCACATCCAATACATAAGATTGAATACCGGCGAGCTGTGTTTGAAAAACAGGATCATCATCCGTTCCTTTAATATTTTTATCCGTGCCATAAGGCAGCTGTCCTTTGGGCAATTTAAAAGCCTTGCCGCCTTCAGAACCCCAGCTGCCATTACTATATTCTTTGTTGGGTATCCAGAGTTGCCCTTTGCTGTCGGCAAAAGTTCTTTGGGCTCCCATTAAAATATTGATGGATTCAAAAGTGTTGTTTTGTTTCAATGAATATGGCTGTAATTGAAATCCTACTTCTTTCCTATCCAAAATTGATTGTCCGTCAATGACAGCTCTTGCTTCAATTGTATTTACGTCATTGATAAAACTAATATTGGCAGTGGCAATACCATTATCGGTGTTGACCGTTGAATGTTGTTGCCCGTTTACCCAAAACGTTACCTGCTTTGTATTGGTAGCAACCTGTATTTTTTGAACCGCAGCGCCGCTGCTGTCTGCCACAGCTATCCTTGTAGCAGCACCGAGTACTTTTATAAAAGGCGATGCTGTCAGCATGGCTTTATAATAATAGTAAGGGTCTTTAGGTGTTCTATCCCATTCCAGCAGGCCTTTGTTGTTGATATATGGCATGGTCTCATTCCTTGTTTCAGAATTAAAATCAGCAAGATTCCAAACCATCGCACCTGCCACAAAGGGGCGACGCATTATTTCTTTGTAATAATATTGATGATAAAATGTAGCATACTCCACGCTCTTGTCAAAGCGAACCGGGTTGGTACTGCGAATGCGGGGATCTGCATCGGCGCCATACTCCGTTATCATCATAGGTTTATTGGGATACTCTTTATGATAGCGATCGAGATAAGCCGGCAGGTCTTTTATATTGGCCCCATACCAACCCTGGTAAAGATTCCAGCCAATTATCACCGGGATATCTATCAATCCTATTTCTTTGTATAAATTGTAATTACCATGATGTGCGATCATGGTGGGGCGGTAAGGATCTTCTTTCCTTGTAACACTATCCAGCTTTTTTTGCAAGCATGGCAATATTAGAAAAATATTTTTTCTGCCTTTCCTTGTCATTGTTAAAAGCAGGCCGTAGCAATATTTCATTCATGTAACACCAGATAATGACAGAAGGATGGTTATAATGCTGCCGGATCATTTCCTGTTGCATGTACACGCAGTTGTTGTAAAAGCTGTCTGTTTCTGTGATCTCGTTCACCAC
>CAYOLS010000042.1:14287-18960 GCA_964404845.1 uncultured Ferruginibacter sp.
GCGGGTAATGTGCTACTCTTAAAAAATTAGCGCCCATATCTTTCAGCAGCTGCACATCTTTACGTGCAAATGAATCGGGCAGTGCATTTCCCATACCTTTAAAATCCTGGTGACGGCTTGCACCAATGAGCTTCAACGGTTTTCCATTGAGGGAAAAACCTTTTTCACCATCAAAGGCAAACCAGCGAAGGCCGAGCGGCTGTTCCTGCTCGTCCAGCTTTTTACCGGTAGATACATCAATGATGGTAGTAATGATCCTATAGAGATAAGGATCAACTGGCGACCAGAGCTTTGGCTGTGTTAACTGGATGGTTTGTGCCTGCACCGCACTTTTGCCAGCTTCGGTAATGATCGTATTCACCGCTTTGCCAACCGGCTTTCCTGCTGCATCCAGCACCTGGCTGCCGATGGAAAGCTGCCTTACACTTCTTGTATCGTTGGTCACCTGGCTGCGGATATGCACAGTAGCAGCGGCATCACTCACTGCAGGTGTTGATATGAATATACCCTGCCCGCCTTTTTTATCAAACAAAAAATGAACAGGATCAACAGCGATCAATTGCACATCCCGGTATATGCCTCCATAAAAAGTAAAATCAGCAGATAAAGGGGGAATGTTTTTATCATGGCTGTTATCAACTTTAATGACCAGCTCATTCTCCTTTTCTTTGTTTAGATATGGATTGAGCTTTACAGAAAAGCCCGTATAACCACCGGTATGCTCAGCGGCTTTTTTCCCATTCACAAAAACAGCGGCTTTTTGATTGGCCGCTTCTACAAAAAGGTAAAAGTCCTTTCCCTGTAGCTTTTTGGGAAGCCTGAATGTTTTCCTGTACCAAGCTACGCCCCGGTAATAGCCGGGCACATCGTCCATTACATCGGCTGCATTCCATGTATGCGGCAGGTTGATATCCTGCCATGCAACAGCCTTGCTCTGAAAAGAAAAATTATCCTTGCTGAACTGCCAGTCATTGTTGAAGGGCAATACGATCCGCTGTGCATTCGCCGGTTTTGCTGTAAAAAAAACAACGAGGAACAGTAGATGCTTCAAGGATAATTATTTCTGATTGCTATGAAAATACAAAAACGATTCGGATGGCTTGTTATTTATTATTGATCATTGACTATTAATTATTCGCACCGATCAATAATTAATAACCAATAATTAGTTAATAGTTACAGGTCTTCTGAATGCCGTAGAAAATTTATCAACGGTAAATTCAGTAGTAATATTCTCCAGGATATGTACTTCAAACTTGCGTGCACCGGCAGCAGGATTGTTAAGCATCTTCAGGTAAATGGTATCCATGGCCTGTATAGCTTTAGGGAATACCATGGAATAAGTAGAATCTGATGAAGGGATCACTATGCCATTTTTATCTACCACATCATAATCCACGCCTCTCACCGCAGGTGGTGTAAGACCATAAGTGGTTACGGCATATTTACAAACCGCATCGTATGGGCGGGTGAATGTGGAATAAAACTGTACCGGGAACTTCACGAGCGCTGTTTGTGATCTTGGTACCGATACACCTGTATTGTTATTAGGCACAAAGATGGCATAGTAATGATGTTCCAGCTCCGACAAGCCTTTGGGCGTATCCGGCTCCTTGTTGCAGGCTGCTAAAAAAATAATGGCTACAAAAGCAAGTGCTATATAATTGATCAATTTCATCGTACTAATATTTAAATAAATTATTGCCAGTTAGGATTCTGAATTACATTGTTGCGGCTTAAGCTTATTTCATTCAAAGGAACAGGATAGAGATAATCCCGATCTACCCTGAAAGTCCTGTTGGCAGCGGGCTCAACAACCAATACCCTATCTGCATTCAGGTTTAAGCTATTCTGGTTGGTGCCTACCCATTCTGCTGCAATGAACTTAGCACCCAGCAATGTTTGCGGCAATACCGTTTCAGCAGTTTTCCAGCGAATGAGATCATCATACCTGAAACCTTCCATCGCCAATTCAATAGTCCTTTCCCTTCTTATTTCTTCTCTCATACTGAGGTTGTTGGTCGTTACAAAAGCATTGGTAAGCCTTGGTGCAAAACCAACCCTTGCTCTTAATGCATTTACCGTAAGGTTAAGGTCTGCATCGCTGATGCTGCCATTCAATTCATACTTGGCTTCTGCTAATATCAGCAACACTTCCGCATAACGAATTAAAATCCTGTCAACAGTAGCTGCATTCACAATACCCTGGTCGATCGTATTGAAATTCTTTTTCGGTGCGATCGCAGTCCTGCTACCTAATGAAGTCTTCGGTACCCATGGGCCCTGGTAAGCCACATCACCTGCACGGAAATAAGACATGGCAACTCTCGGGTCCCTGTTGTCGAGGATAGTGTTATAGCTTGTTTCGTTCAATTCGTTTACAAAAAGCGGAGACCTTGTAGCAGATGGCGTAGTACCATCAACATTGAAGGCGGGTAAGCCATCACTATATAAATATTGCCTCAGTAAATTTCTTGTTGGTGCCAGCTGCCCGTTCTCTAAATTTCTTGAATGGTTATGGCCGAGCAATAAATTATCCCTGCTCACACCATAAATTTTTACAAAAATATTTTCGAGGTTGGTAGGTCCTTCGCCGGCCTGTACAAATAAGTTTTGATAATTGCTAAACAATCCATGCCCTTCACCCATTGCGCTTGTAGCAGCTGCTATGGCAATATTCAGGTGATCCTGCCAGTTGGCAATAGTACCATGAAACTTTCCTCTTGTGCCTTCATACAAAGCCACCCTTGCTTTTAATGCCCAAGCAGTGGTTCTGAAAACCCTGCCCCATTGTGCTGCAGGCAGCTCGGAGCGCCTTGGCAAGTATTTAGCAGCAGAATCAAGGTCATTGTATATCTGCTGCACCACCTGCGCTCTTGGCGTGCGGGCCATGTAAAGACCGGTATCACCTACCGCCAGTGTTCTTAACAGCAGAGGAACATCGCCATACAATTTAACCAGCTTTGAATAGGCATAGGCCCTGAAGAAATAAGATTCTGCAAACCACCTGTTGCGTATCGCATCGCTTACCTGTGCCCGCATTCCTTTTTCTAAAATATTGTTGGCGGTAAAAATTTCATCGTACCGGTCGCTCCAGTCGCCGCTGGTATTGGGTACCGACCTGTTGCCGGTGCTTACTGCATTAGGACTGGTATTCACGTTATCATCACCCCTGTTGTCTATCCAGTCGCCATCAAGCTCCTGGTACAAGCGGTTGGATGCATTGATGAGATCGTTCTCTGTATTCCAGAAAAGATCATCGGTAATATCTGTTTCCGGCAGGCGGTCTAATTTGCCGCAGCTGCTTATTACAAAAACAGTGGCAGCGAATAATATGATTGATTTTATATTTTTCATTTTACTTAAGTATTAAAGTGAAATATTAAGTCCGAATGCCACTGTGCGATAGAAAGGATAAGTAGTTGCACTTACGTTATTGCCCACTTCGGGATCGAATACGCTCAACACTTTGGTTGATTCCCACAGGTCTTGCCCGGAAACATATATCCTTACTTCTTTCGCTAACTTTTTGGATACCGGTATCCTGTAGCCGATCTGTATATTTTTCAGCCTGATGTATGAACCATCCTGCGCCCAACGATCGGAAGGCCTGTAGTTATGTGCGCTGGTCTGGTACATCCTCGGGAAGAAAGCATTGGGATTTTCAGGCGTCCACCTGTCCATGTGAATGGTCCATGGCATATCTGCAGTACCAAGCATTGGTGACAATGTTTCTTCAGCAATTAAGAATTTGCGTTTCAATGCGCCCTGGAAGAAAACAGAAAAGTCAAATCCTTTCCATGATACGGCCATATCGAAGCCATACGTATAACGTGCATTGATAGTACCAAGCAACACCAGGTCGCCGGGATTGTTTACGGTACCATCACCGGCATCTATCCTGCCATTACCATCCAGGTCAAGGTATTTCACATCACCAGCTTTGGGATTGGCAAAGAATGGATAGTTCACTTTTGATTTGTATTCATTCGCTTCCTGGTCTGTCTGGAAGAAACCATCTGTTTTATAACCCCAAACGGTGTTCATGGCATAGCCTTCTATCAGGCCGATCATACCGCCGTTACCGATAGACTTAATACCATCGTACTCGAGCAATTTGTTCTGGTTGTCCGAAATATTGAAGCCAACACTGTATTCCACTTTACCAACTTTGTCTCTCCATTTGGCTGCAAATTCCTTACCCCAGCTTTTGAATTTACCCATGTTGATGCGACCCGGGTCTACGCCCAAAATATTGGGAACATTTGGAACAGTGATAAGATCGGTGGTTATTTTATTGTAATAATCTGCGGTGATCGTCAGCCTGTTCTTCAAAAAGCTGATGTCTATACCAAGATCAGTTTGTGTAACTGTTTCCCAGGTAATATCAGGCGAAGCCTGGCGGGCCTGGTAGTAATAAGGATTGCGAACACCATTGAACACAAGGTTGTTATTGGTAGCTATACCGCTGGTAAGAATAGAGAAATAATCGTAAGGACCGATGCCTTCGCTGTTGCCCAGCTTACCCCATGATCCACGGATCTTCAGATCGTTGATAAAAGATATTCCCTTCATAAATCTTTCCTGGCTGATCCTCCACGCTGCAGAGAATGCAGGGAACATGCGCCAGCGATCGGCCGGGGAAAGACGGGAGCTGCCATCGTAACGATAAG
>CAYOLS010000043.1:0-18743 GCA_964404845.1 uncultured Ferruginibacter sp.
GGTGACTACCGATGGAAAAACAAAAGAAGTAGGCAGCCTTGAAAAAGAATATGATAAGAACTTTGGTTCTGTACTTAAATTCTACAATACCAAAGTTACATTTGTGCAAAAGGTAAAACTGCGTTCCAATGTAGCCACTGTTGTAAAAGGCTCTGTGAATTACATGGTTTGTAACGACAGGAGATGTCTTCCGCCAAAAGACGTGCAATTCAGCATAAAAATAGACGGCAAATAATTATTACTGATTTACATAGTATCCCGATTGACGTCGGGATTTTTTTTATAAAATTTTCGAGATGCGTTTAAGAACTCTGCTAACTGCTTTCATTATTGTATTGTTTCCTTCCATCGGCCTGCAGGCACAGGACAGCAGCCATATCAGCTGGACGGCAACTGCTGTTAAAACGGCACCCGGCAAATTTGATGTTACATTAAAAGGCCAGGTAAAGACCGGCTGGCATTTGTACGCAAAGCCTGATGCTACCGTTGGCCTCGCAGGTGTAGTGGTAAAAGTGCAGGATGAATCCGTGAATGCAGATACCATCAGCTTTGTATCTGCGCTGGAAGATTATAAAGATCCCATCTTCGAGAACAGCAATCAGAAAGTGGCCAGGGAAAATGTGGAGATCAAAATGGCCATCAATGTTGGGGCACAGGTTCCCGATGCTGTGAAGCTGCAGGTGACATACGATGTGGCGCAGAAAGATAATTTTATTCCCGAAGAGCAAAGTATAAGTGTGAGGCTGGAGGGTGGTGTGGCGGTTAAAGTAGATGATAAGATCATTATTCCTTCCATCAATTTAGACAGGCCTGCTAATGAAACCATTATTGTTTCATCCGGCAGCAATGATGCAAAGTCGAAAGGACTCGGTGGTATTTTTGTATTAGGTTTTCTAGGTGGCTTGGTGGCTTTGCTTACGCCCTGCGTATTCCCCATGATACCGTTAACGGTTTCTTTCTTTACCAAAAAAGCTACCAGCCGTAAAGGCGGCATCCGCAATGCATTTTTGTATGGCTTCTTTATTTTCCTGATCTATGTGTTGCTCAGCCTGCCATTTCACTTTATAGGAAATATCAACCCTGAGCTGTTCAACAATATTTCTACAAATGTTTACCTCAATGTTGGCTTCTTTATAGTGTTTATTGTATTCGCCCTGTCTTTTTTCGGGCTGTTTGAAATTACATTGCCCGGCGCTGTAGGTAATACCGCCGACAGCAAAGCGGGTGTAGGCAGTATTGCAGGTATTTTCTTTATGGCGCTCACACTGGCCATTGTATCTTTCTCCTGCACCGGTCCTATTCTAGGTTCTTTGCTGGCAGGTTCGTTGTCATCTGACGGGGGCGCTATGCAGCTCACATCCGGTATGGCAGGTTTTGGGCTGGCGCTGGCATTGCCTTTTGCGCTGTTTGCCATGTTCCCCAACTGGCTGAATGCTTTGCCAAAATCAGGCGGGTGGTTGACTACTGTAAAAGTGGTACTTGGCTTCCTGGAAGTGGCACTTGCCTTTAAATTCTTATCCAATGCCGATCTTGTAATGCATTGGGGCATTTTGAAAAGAGAAATATTTATTGGTATTTGGGTAATTGTATTTGCTTTATTAAGCCTCTACCTGTTTGGCCTGATTAGATTCAAACATGACAGCCCGATCAGGAAACTGCCGAAAGTAAGACTGCTGTTAGGTATCCTCACTTCAGCCTTTACCATATACCTGATCCCGGGTGTTACCAATAATCCTAAATGGAACAATCTGTCTCTGATCAGCGGTTTCCCGCCTCCTTTGTATTACAGCATTTACCAGCAGGAATCTGATTGTATCTTATCGCTGAATTGTACAAGGGATTACAACGAAGGATTGAAGCTGGCAAGGGAGCAGAACAAGCCCATGCTCATTGACTTTACCGGTTATGCCTGTGTCAATTGCCGCCGCATGGAAGAAAACGTTTGGACAAAACCCGATGTGTACCAGCTGCTGCACGAAAAATTCATCATTGTATCGCTCTATGTAGACGACAAAAAGAAACTACCTGCCAACCAGCAGTTTACCTACACTACAAAAGACGGGCTGACCAAAGAAATAAAAACAGTTGGTGATAAATGGGCCACTTTCCAAACGGAGAATTTTAAAAATAACTCCCAGCCATGGTATGCCGTGATGAACACCAATGAAGAATTGATGACACATCCTGTTGGTTATGTGCCCGATTCCAAAGAATATTTAAAATGGCTGCAGGCAGGATATGATGCTTTTACAGCCACTACAAAAAAATAAATTGGTACTTAAACGACTTTGCCAAGTTGTTTATGAGCTTAATTAAATAAAGAACCCCGGGCAATCCCGGGGTTCTTATTGAAAAAAATCTACTATTTAAATTATTATAGTGCAATTTGTTTTTCAGTCATCATTTTACGCAGGTTGATCAAGCCATAGCGCATACGGCCCAGGGCTGTATTGATGCTGCATTTGGTTAATTCAGAGATCTCTTTGAAGCTCAGGTCTGCGTAGTGGCGCATAATGATCACTTCACGTTGATCTTCCGGCAGCAGGTCGATCATTTTACGCACTTTATCGTGGCTTTGTTCAGCCATCATGCGTTGGTCAACACCCGCTTCAGAAAAGTTCAGTACTTCAAAAATGTCACGGTCATCGCTGGTTTTGATGCTTGGGCTGCGTTTTACTTTGCGGAAATGATCTACGCATAAGTTGTGTGCAATACGCATTGCCCATGGTAAAAACTTACCTTCATCAGTATAACGGCCCGTTTTCAGGGTGTCGATGATGCGGATAAAAACATCCTGGAAGATATCTTCGGCCAGGTATTTGTCTTTTACCAGTAAATAAATTGAAGTGTAAATTTTGTCCTTGTAACGCACTACTAAGGTTGCAAGGGCATCAGCATCGCCATTCATGTAAAGGTGTACGAGCTGTTGGTCAGTCAGGTTGTTAAAGCATTTCATACTTCTACAGTTTTTGTTGGTTTAGGACTTAGTTTGATTAGGAAACCAATAAGTACAAAAAGTGCGTAGAAGTCTATATGATAGGCTTTTTCGGCTTTTCATTTTATTGGATATTGGACTGTGAAAATATGGAGAAAAAATAAGCTGCAAAATTTTTTCACCACAATTTTCAAAAATCGAGTGAAAGTACTAAGCTATCGTAAAACTACGTGTAGTAGAAATTCGATAGGTCTTTTTAAGAATAATTTCACAATTAAAATCAACTCTGCAGAACATCGTAAATTTGATGTAATGAATACAAAATCAGTAAAAAAGAAAGTACCATCCATATTACCGCCGGCAACAGATAACGGCATCATCATCAAGGGCGCAAGGGTTCATAATTTAAAAAATGTAACGGTTACCATACCAAGAAACCAGTTAGTAGTAGTAACCGGTGTTTCGGGTTCAGGCAAGTCATCATTAACGATTGATACCTTATTTGCAGAAGGACAAAGGCGTTATGCCGAAAGTCTCAGCGCTTATGCAAGGCAGTTCATGCAGCGTATGAACAAACCTGATGTGGATTATATTAAAGGATTGTGTCCCGCAATTGCCATTGAGCAAAAAGTAATTACAAGAACGCCCCGCAGCACCGTGGGAAGCATGACGGAGATATACGATTACCTGCGATTGTTATTTGCAAGAGCAGGTAAGACCATTTCGCCGGTAAGCGGGCGGGAAGTAAAAAAAGATGATATACCCGATGTTGTAAAAGTGATAGAGAATTGTAAGGAAGGTGACAAAATATTGATCCTTGCCGTTTTCAAAAGCCATGGCAAACGGGATGTAAAAGAAGAACTGAACATACTGCTGCAAAAAGGCTTTTCAAGATTATATGTAGAAGATGAAGTGCAGCAGATAGAAGATATTTTGGAAATGGCTAAAATGCCCGACCAGAAATATTTTAATAATGCCTTTATATTAATAGACAGGCTGGTAAAAAAAGATTTTGAAGAAGACGACCTGCACCGCATTTCCGATTCTGTAGGTACTGCTTTTTATGAAGGCGAAGGCACTATGCATTTGCAGGTGAACAATAAAAAGGCGGTTGTATTCAGCAATAAGTTTGAGCTGGACGGAATGACATTTGAAGAACCGGTGCCTAATTTATTCTCTTTCAACAATCCTTTTGGTGCATGTCCTACCTGCGAAGGTTTTTCGCAGATTTTAGGACTTGATCCCGACCTTATCATTCCTGATAAAAGATTGAGTGTATATGAAGGCGCTGTAGCACCCTGGAAAGGCGAAAAACTCGGCGAATGGAAAAATGCTTTTGTGCGTGCTGCGAAAAAATTTGATTTCCCTGTACATAAGCCGGTGATGGATCTTACCCAAAAAGAATTGAGCGATCTGTGGGATGGTAATCAGTATGTAAACGGTATCAACGATTTCTTTAAAGAAGTAGAACAGAATTTATACAAAGTGCAATACCGTGTATTGCTCAGCAGGTACAGGGGCAGAACGCTTTGCACTGAATGCCACGGTTTTCGCCTGCGCAAAGAAGCATTGTATGTAAAAGTAGGCGGGCTGCATATTGGCCAGCTCTGCGAAATGCCGGTGAAGGACCTGCAGGTTTGGTTCAATGAATTATCACTCAGCAAATACGATGAGCAGGTAGCTAAAAGAATACTGCTGGAAATACACCATCGCATCAAAACGTTGATAGATGTCGGCCTTGGTTACTTAACGCTCAATCGCCTCGCCAATTCATTGAGTGGCGGAGAAAGCCAGCGCATACAACTCACCAGGAGTCTCGGCAGCAATCTTACCAATTCACTCTATATTTTGGATGAGCCCTCCATTGGCCTCCACAGCAGGGATACCGAGCGCCTGATAAAAGTATTAAAAGAGCTGCGTGACCTTGGTAACACCGTTGTAGTAGTGGAACATGATGAACTGATGATGAGAGAAGCCGATCACATCATTGACATGGGGCCGCTCGCAAGCCATTTGGGAGGAGAAGTGGTGGCAGCAGGAAATTATGAGGAGCTTATCAGCAACAAGGAAAGCCTTACAGGAAAATATTTATCCGGCAAGCTCAGCATTGATGCGCCCAAAGAAACCAGGAAATGGAAACGGTCATTAACGATCGAAGGCGCAAGGCAGAACAACCTTAAAGATGTTACTGTTCAAATTCCTTTGGGCGTATTGTGTGCGGTGAGCGGAGTGAGCGGCAGCGGTAAAACCACGCTTATCAAACAAATATTGTATCCTGCACTGCAAAAAATAAAAGGCGAAGGAACAGATAAGCCCGGATTGTTCAGGGGATTAAAAGGTGATGTAGGTTTTATCAGCCAGGTAGAGTTGGTGGATCAGAACCCCATCGGTAAAAGCAGCAGGAGCAATCCTGTTACTTATATAAAGGCCTACGATGAAATACGAGACCTGTTTGCTCACCAGCCGTTGAGCAAAATGCGTGGCTTTCAACCCAAACATTTTTCTTTTAACGTAGATGGCGGAAGATGTGATGCCTGCAAAGGCGAGGGCGAACAAATTGTAGAAATGCAGTTCCTCGCAGACGTGCACCTGGAATGTGATGTGTGCGGCGGAAAAAAATTCAAGGAAGAAGTGCTGGATGTAAAATTCAGGGAAAAGAATATTTACGAAATACTCGAAATGGGCGTGGATGAAGCCATTGAATTTTTTGGCGCCGATGCAAAAGACAAAGAAGCAAAAGCAGTTGCTGCTAAAATTCAACCATTAAGCGATGTAGGATTAGGTTATGTGAAACTCGGCCAGTCTTCTAATACATTAAGTGGTGGCGAAGCTCAAAGGGTAAAACTCGCTTCCTTTTTAGGCAAGGGAAGAGCGCAGGGGCATATCTTATTTATATTCGATGAGCCTACTACCGGCCTGCATTTCCATGATATTAAAAAGCTGCTCGCTTCTTTTAATGCGTTGATCGACCAGGGGCATTCTATATTAGTGATAGAGCACAATACAGATGTTTTAAAAAGCGCCGACTGGATCATTGACCTTGGCCCCGAAGCAGGCGATGGCGGCGGCAACCTGGTATTTGAAGGCAAACCTGCTGACCTGAAAAAAGTGAAAGAGAGTTATACCGGAAGGTTTTTATAATTTTTGGTAACTGCAAAGAGCTCGAAGAAATAACCGCAAAGGGCGCTGAGATATCCTCAGCGCCCTTTGCGTAAAATTCTGCGCTCTTTACGGTTAAAAAATCTCCTTAACAAAAAATTATAAAAATAAACAACCTAAAAATTTGTTCGTACGAAAAATTTCCTACCTTTAGCCCATGAAACAAATGAATGACGATAAAAAGCAGGAGCCAACAAAATCTGAGCTCGAGATTTTGCAGGTATTGTGGCAGCATGGTCCAAGCACGGTGCGTTTTGTAAACGATACGCTCAATGAAATGAAGAGGGCTGTGCAATATACTTCTACGCTAAAGCTGATGCAGATCATGGCAGAAAAGAAAATGCTGCTAAGGGATGAGAGCAGTATGAAGCATATCTACAGTCCTGCCATGGAAGAACAGCAAACAAAAAGCTTTCTCCTTGAAAAATTTGTGGATTCCATGTATAATGGCTCCGCCAGCAGCCTGATGCTGCAATTGTTGGGCAATAAAAAAACATCGAAAAAAGAGATGGATGCCATCAGGGATATTATTAAGAAAATGGATAATAAATAACCAATAAAATAATTGTATGCAGCTGCTTTCTGTACAAGCCATATTTCCTGCCAAAGCCATACAGGCATTGTGCTGGACACTCGTTCATTCGCTCTGGCAGGGATTATTGCTTGCCGGTATCGTAGCATTGATCGTATTGTTTACCAAAAGAAGCACCGCTGCATCCAGGTATAATTTATTTACAGGCGCATTTGTTTTATTCATACTCACGGTAAGCACTACTTTTTATTTGCATATGGCAGGTGCGGCATCAAAGCCGGCTACGGCTTTACCGCCGGCAGGCGACAATATTATACCGCCGGCGGTTATCCTGCAATCGGGTTTCCAGGGAAAAACATCGGCAGGGCTGGATGCGCTCGCAGCTTTTTTTGATCAGTATGCCGCCATCATTGTTTTTGCCTGGTTGCTGATCGTTAGCTTAAAAAGTGTAAAACTGCTCACAGGCTTTTATCATATCAGGCAGATCAGAAAACGAAACAACGCTTCTGTTGGTTCTTATTGGAGCCTGCGGGTGCAGCAGCTTTCCGCAAAGCTGGGCATAAAAGGTACGGTACAATTCCTTGAATCCGGGCTGGTAAAAGTGCCGATGGTTATCGGGCATTTCAAGCCGGTCATATTTTTTCCTTTAGGAGCGCTTGCAGCACTTCCGCCGGAAGATGTGGAAGCAATACTAATGCACGAGCTGGCACATATCCGCCGCAGGGATTACCTGGTCAATATTTTACAACATATAGCAGAGATCATTTTCTTTTTCAATCCTGCTGTGCTTTGGGTATCTGCCCTTATAAAAACAGAAAGGGAAAATTGCTGCGATGATATTGCATTATCACAAACAGGTAATAAAAAAACATATATCAATGCATTGGTTGCCTTCCAGGAATTTGATGCCAGTTTACCGGTATATGCTACTGCCTTCAGTAATAAAAAAGAATACCTGCTGCAAAGAGTAAAACGTATGGTTTACAACAACAATAAATCTTTAAATAACATGGAAAAAATATTTATCGCCGGCTGTATATTTATTACAGCATCCTTATCGCTGGTATATGCGCAGGCAAACAAAACTATCGCCGTTGCAAATACTTCACAACAAAGCAGTACAATTGGGGCGCCCGCAATTTTTAAAGCTGCTGAGGTTCCGGAGGGAACAGCAATGGCCATCTCCGATAATCATTCTTCTGCTCCACGTACTCAGTATGTATTTAAAAAAGACGGAGTGTTGTATGAAACCTATGGTGACAGAACCTGGCTGAAAGTAAACGGTGAACTCATTCCACAGGCACAGTGGAACAAATACAATATGATCGTTGATAAGCTTGTTGCCGATTATCAGCATGCAGCAATACGAGATACCTTTCCCGGGGTATTGACAGAAAAAGAGCTGGAAGTAGCAAAGAAAAAGGCTGAAGCGGATGCGCTGCAACAAAAAAAACAAGCTTTGGAAATTGAAGAAATGAAGCTTAAACTAAAAGAAGAAGCACTTGAAGCTGAACAAAAGAAAGCAGCAAAAGATCAGCAGCAGCAAGAAAAGACAGCAGCGCTGGACGCTAAATACATGCAGCTGAAAAAAGAACAGGCTGAACTGGAGCAAAGGAAAGCAGGTAAAATCAGTCAAAAACAACTGGAGCTGGAAAAGAAAAGCCTTCAGCTGCAGAAAGAACAATTGGAGCTTGAACAAAAAGCGAAGGAGCTCGAATTAAAGAAACCGGTTGTTGAAGATAAAGCAAGAACAGTGACCAATAATGCCAAAGTATCTTACAAGGAGGTAACTGATAATGAAAGGGAGCACATCGTTACAGGTTTAACGTATACCACTTATGGCCCTTATGGTAATGCTGCCGATGCAAAGCAGTTAGACATCCAAAAAATACTGCGGGATATAACTACCGACCTGCAAAATGAAAAAGTGATCACAAACAAGGAAGGGCTATCTTACCAGTTAAGCAATGAATCGCTGATCGTAAACGGCGTTGTACAATCTGCAGCTGTTTACCAGAAGCTGAAAGATAAATACATCAAAAGCCCTGACTGGAAGCTGGTATACAACTGGCGCATAAAAGAATATCCTGCTACTAAATAAATTTCTCCCTTAAAAGAATTTAGAAAGACTGGCGCAGCATGCGAATGCTACAGGTATGCTCGTGCCCATACATTTCCACATTATTTACACCGAAAAGAACTGACATGAAAATCAACGTTTCATTTACACTATTGCTATGCCTTGTACTCAACACTATGTCAAAAGCACAGGACAGCACCAAGGCAAAACTAAAAGACAGCACCCTGTCTGTAGTTACTGTTACATCGCAGCGCAAGCCGATAGAACGTAAGGCCGACAGAACGATCGTAAATGTAGATGCTTTTATTTCCAATACCGGCAGCAATGCTTTGGAAGTGCTGGAAAAGTCGCCGGGTGTGCAGGTGGATAACAATGAAACGATCAGTCTAAAAGGAAAAGCTGGTGTAGTGATCTATATAGACGACAAACCAACTTACCTGTCGGGCGCAGACCTTGCAGGTTATTTAAAATCGCTGCCGGCAAGCATGCTGGATAAAATAGAGATCATGACAACGCCGCCGGCAAAATACGATGCTGCGGGAAATGCAGGCGTCATCAATATCAAAACAAAAAAGAGTAAGGTAAAAGGCTTTAACGGGAATTTTATCCTAAGTCACCGCCAGGGTGTTTATGGCGACACCCGCACTACTTTCAATTTTAATTACCGAAAAAACAAGATCAACTTTTTTTCTAACCTGGTTTTTTCGGAAGGGCAGAATTTCAATGATCTTACTATTGAACGGCAATATTACAATCCTGGTGGCAGCCCATTGTCCTCCTTTGATCAGAACTCTTTTATTAACAGGTGGTACAAGAGCTATACTGGTAAAATAGGGCTGGATTATTCCGTAAGCAAAAAAACAACCTTGGGTATTATGCTTACAGGTGTGCATCGTCCTTCCATCGAAAAAAGAAAAAACAAAGGAACATTTTATGATGCGTCCGGGGCGCCCGATTCTGTGATCACTGCTAATAACAACGAAAGGGAAAAATTCTCCAATGGCGGTATCAACCTGAACTTTCGTTACAAGCCCGACAGTACAGAAAGAGAACTGAGTATGAATGCAGATTATATCCGTTACAACATGAGCAACGACCAGCTATATAAAAATGCAAGCTTTGATGCTAACAGTAATCCTAAAACAAATGATATACTCACCGGTAAGCTGCCTTCTTCCATCCACATATTCTCTTTTAAAACAGATTATGTTCACCCATTTTCCCCATCGCTGAAAATGGAAACAGGTTTAAAGACAAGCTATATTAAAACAGACAACGATGCACAATATTTTACTACGGTGAATAATGTAACGTTGCCGGATTATGAAAAGACCAATCATTTTATTTATGATGAAAATATTAATGCGGCCTATATCAATTTCAGTAAAGAACTGCCACGATTTACCTTGCAGGCAGCACTGAGAGCAGAACATACTTTTTCAAAAGGATACCAGGCAGGCAATCTTATGAAGCCGGATTCATCATTCAGGCGTTCTTATGTCAACGTTTTTCCTACAGTGTTTGCATTGTATAAACTGGATAGCACGGGAAGCAGCAGCGTGAGTTTTGCATACAGCAGGCGTATCGGCAGGCCTTATTATGCAGACCTGAATCCCTTTATTTCGCCGCTGGATAAGTTTACCTATTATGCAGGTAATCCTTTCCTGCAGCCAGAGTTCACCCATCATTTTGAAGTAGGGTATAATTATAAAAACAAGATCAGCACTTCTGTTTTTTATGATCATGTAAAAGATGAGATGAATGAAATGATAGAACTGTCCGGTAATACATTTGTTAGCAGGACGGGCAATATTGGTAAAAAAAATGTGGCAGGTATTTCCGCAGATGCAACGGTGAAAATAAAAAAATGGTGGACGCTGCTTCCCTATGCAGAATATATTTATGTGCATACAAAGAGCAAAGTATATACGGAAAGTGTAAATACAAAAGCAGGGTTCTGGTCGGCCAATGTTACCAGCCAGTTCAAGATGAGCAAAACATGGAGTGCAGAATTATTCGGCAGGTACAGGTCTGATATAGTTGACGGGCAATTCAGGGGAGTTGCGGTAAGCCAGGTAAATGCCAGCGTGCAGAAGAAGATCATGAAAGATAAAGGTTCCATAAAGCTCAATATGGTGGATGTTTTTTACACCAGGATCAACCAGGGTTATATCAGTAGTCTTAAAAACGGCAAGGGTTATTACCACAACCCGAATGACAGCCGTGCATTGATACTGGCGTTCACCTATAATTTCAGCAAAGGTGCCAAAGCCAATACCGGCCGCAGCAATACAAGTGCGGAAAATGAAACGAACAGGGTGAAGAATTGATAAGGGTAGCCTGCTATTAATTTGTTCATTTTACTGTACATTTTTTGTAATTTGATAATGTCAACATTGTTCTCATTTTTGAATTACAATAAATGGAGCAGTTCATTATTTTCTTTTATATTTTTTTTGAAGGTTTACTGGTCTTCCAGTTTTGTATCTTTTTGTACCTGTTTATTATTTCCGGTAAAAAAGAACTGATCTGCTATGGGCTTTTTCTTCTTTTGCTTGCCGCCAATTTCCTCATCAGCGATCCCTCCACTTTCGGTTTGGGTAGTGATGAATCTGTACTGAATTCTAATTGGTATAAATTTATCAATACACCATTGGTAATTGTGGCCAACCTGTTTTATGTATTGTTCTTAAAACATTTTTATGGTACCCTTACTACCAATAAACTGTTTTTTGCAATAATCAATACGGTGCGCATCACATTGCTGGGCCTGATCGTGTTGTTTTATGTTTTACTGGCATTGGGCATTCACTCAAATTTCCTGTTCGATATCATTAATATAGTACTCACGCTGGTAGGTGTATGGCTGCTGGTGCTTATCATTAAAAACAAAATGCCTTTCACCCGCTTAATGGCCATGGGTTTTTTGGCAAACCTGGCAGGTACCTTGTCAAGTGCTGTAATGCTTAGCCTGCTCGCCAATGGCGTAAAACATTTGCTTGTATCAGAATACCCGTTCGTGTTTATTAAGTTCGGCTTATTGATAGAAATATTCTTTTTTAACCTGGCCATTTTCAAAAAATGGCAATGGCAGGAGCAGGAACTTTTCCTGCAAAAGATACAGTCGGAGCTGGCAATGGAAAAAATAAAAGGACAAATAAGCAAAGAGCTGCACGATGATATAGGCGCTAACCTTAGTGGCATACAAATGTACAGCCAGATGGCATTGCAGCAGGCGGGGCAGGGAAATTTTGAGAGCAGCGGAAAGTCAATAAAAGTTATTGAAAATGCAACCGGCGATGTATTGAACCGCCTGAAAGATATGGTATGGTCCATTCAGCCCGGGAATGATAAGCTGGAAGATCTTTTTGAAAAAATACAGGAGTATGCCATTTTTATTACGGGTGCCAAAAATATCCGGCTTCATTGGCAGGCACCTGAAAAGATCCCGCAGCAAATCATCACTACTGAAGCAAGGCATAACATTTACATGATCGTAAAAGAAGCACTGAACAATGCAGTTAAATATGCAGGCGCAGAAAATATCTATATAAATATTTTGCTGAGCGATCACAGTGTGAGCATAGAAGTAAAAAATGATGGAAAGGGTTTTGATGCCAGCAAGGAATATCAAGGGAACGGATTAAAGAACATGTACAAGCGGGCAGCTGAAATGAACGGGGAGTTACAGATCAATTCTTTACCCGAAGAAGGAACAGCTTTGCTGCTGCTGGTTAAAATCACCCAATAGGTTATTGCCCGGGCCGGGCAAAAAATGACATTTGTATCATGGAAATCAAAGTGGTTATTTTCGAAGATAATAAACTGGTACGGGATGCGCTGGAAACCATCCTGAACGGGACGGCCGGCTATACCTGCACAGGCGCATACAGCGATGGAAATAACTGCATTGAAAGACTAAGGGCATTACCGCCGGATATTATCCTGATGGATATTGAAATGCCGGGGATAGATGGGATAGCGCTTACCCGGCTAATTACAGCAGCATTTGACCATACAAGGGTAATTATACAGACAGTGTTTGACGATAGCACAAAAATTTTCAATGCGCTTTGTGCCGGTGCAAGCGGGTATATTCTAAAAACAGATCCTCCCCATAAATACCTTGAAGCAATTTCGGAAGTTTACAAAGGCGGCTCTTTTATGAATGCAATTGTGGCAAAGAAAACACTCGGTTTTTTTACCAATAAAAATATTATTGTGGTTTCTCCTGAAAGCGAGGATTATCATTTAAGTGAAAGGGAAAAAGAGATCCTTCAGCAATTGACAGATAACCAGTCTTTGAAAAATATAGCTAATAAACTTTTTATCAGCCATGAGACCGTGCGGAGCCATGTAAAACATATCTATAAAAAATTACACGTTGTTAACCGTACGGAAGCCGTAATGAAAGCGCTCCAAAAAGGTATTAACTAACCCTCTCCTCCATCTTCTCTTTAAAAATCACCCGATGGGTTATTTGCCTGTTACAACAGGCATTTTAGTTTTGGTGTATCAAGCTCCAATAACTACGAAATGCCCTGCTGCTTCCTTTTAGATCCACTGCCTGAATTTTATTTCTATTAACAATAAAAATTAAATCTATGCCCAGAAAATTAACACACACTTTTTTGAATGAGCAATACCCTCAATCTGCGGGTCGTACATTTGAAGTAAGGGATATTCCTGTAACTATTAACAGGGTAGGTAAATTAATAATAGGGGTAACTGCAAGAGCGAAGTTCAGGAACATGCTGCCGGGAATAACGGGACAAAGACCTGTTATTACCGGGGATATGAATTTGCGCTGGCAGCTCATTGATCCTTTGGGAGTAGTATTTACTAAAACCGATATTACACTTAATGATCTTGACCGCTACAGGGACCTGCGAGGTTTTATCAGGCCCTGGACATTGCGTATCCCAAAACCTGTAGCGGATGACTTGCCGGGCTTTATTGGTTTTCTGCCAGGAAAACTATCGGTATTGCTCAAAGTAAATGAAACCATCCCGCTCTCCAGCGCCGCACCATTGGTAAGTGTTACAGCTAACATCAAACCTGCTAAAGAATATAAATTTGACCTGTACCGGTTGGGCAATCTTAGGGTAAATGTAACCAGGCTGATGTCCATTCCCCTGCATCCTGATATCCAGGCGCCATCTACTGCAAAAATATCGCTGATAAGGCCAGATGGAGCCATTCACAGTACCGGCAGGAACGGATTGCTACAGGTGGCCATTACGCTGAAAGACCTGAAATGGAGCCGTGGCGCCAATGGTAAGATACAGGAATGGAAACTTCGAATAGAAACAACTGTTGAAGGAAAGCACAGAATAACTGCGCAGGTATATGAAACATTAACGATCCCTAAAAAATTATTGCTGGACCGGCTTGAATATTTGCTCGGGAAAAAAGGAGCACACCTGGAACTAAAGGCAAACTGGAGTGGCTCGGAAAATACAAACCTGTTTACTATAAAAGCCAAAAATAAAACGCTTGCCGAAAACCTGGATTTCTACGGGTTTATCGATCCTTCTGAAACACCACCAGGCTATGAGTCTGTAGAAGAAGGAATTGAGTACAGGATATATGACCACTACCTGGGTAAAAAAAATGATGACAACAATTTTCGGTGCAGGAACTTTAAGCTTGATAGCCTGGATATAAAAATTGAGAAGTCAGTTTTACGAAATGCAACTAAAATTGAAATAGAGGCGCCGGATATTTCAATAGATGGTAATTTCCCTTATGTGCATATTGAAACAGGATCGGTATCTGTGCAGAAGGTAGTAGCTATCCCCAAAGACCTGCCTAAAATCTCTATCGAGATTAAAACATCCAATACCATCGACCTCTTAATTGATGGCCCCAACCTGCGAGGGATACGCATTCCAAAAGTGTTGCTGGAAGTAGCTTTTGATGTGAATGAAGAGGGCAGGATACAATGTTTGTGCTGGCTGAAGCTGGAAACAAATGCACCGGATGCTATTGATGCGCTGATCAATTCGATCTTTTATTCTTACGGTGCTGAAAAGCTCAATACCAGGCTAAGCGAAATTGTAGAAGGCATTTTTGATCACATGCTCGGCGGTGCTTTCCGCTTCACCAATGCAAGCTGGCAGAATAATGCCATGCAATTTGATTATGTAACAGGGGTATTACCGGAAAAAAAGCCATCGCCTGTATTTAACCCGGTTGTAGGTCATTCTTCTCCGGGCCCGGGCATAACACCTGTGGAATTAAGAAATACCTGGCGATCACCCTTGCTGACAAATGATCCCGGTAAGATCAAACACATTGTAGTACTTATGATGGAAAACAGGTCATTCGATCATGTATTGGGCTACCTGTCCCTTGAGCGGCCGTTGGAGAATGCACCTGTAGCCAATACAGGGCCAGGTAATATTGAGATCAATAATGCAATAAATCCTGATGTGAACGGGCTTACAAATAGAATAATCGCCCAATTCTCTGACGATGAAAATAAGATACAACACTTAAAATTTGCAGGTTTCCCTTCTAATGCAGCCCGTTTAAAAACAAAAATTCCCTTTAGTGTTGGACATCATTATACAGATGTGCAGGAGCAGATAGACGGCAACAGTATGAAAGGATTTGTGAAGAATTTTGAAAAAAAATTACCTGAAAAAATTGCCGGGCGAAAAGGCACAAAACCCCAGGATGTGCTTGGATACTATACCCAGGAAGAATTAAAAATGTATAAATACCTTGCAGATGAATATACCATTTGCGATAATTATTTCTGCTCACATCCCGGCCCAACCTTACCTAACCGTATGTACAGCCTCACCGGCGATCTGCAGAAAGACAGGAATGGGGAGCCTAAAATTGAAAATGATGTTGACACTTCTTTCCTGCTTTCAAGAGATGTAAATATTTTTGATGTTCTTACACAACATGATGTAGACTGGCGGGTATATGAATCTTTCCCTTCTGTAAGTATGCTGCGTATGTTTACCCGGTATGCAGGTGAGGATAAAAAGATAAAAGATATTGCGAGCCTTGAAAGAGACATACAAAGATCCGGTGAAGCTTCCCCTTTTCCTTCGGTAGTATTTATTGATCCTGCCATGCACGATGCGCCTGCAAATGATGACCATCCACCTGCTGATATGTTACATGGACAACACCTTATTAAAAGGATCTATGAAGCATTACGATCCAATAAAGAAGTATGGGATCATACATTATTCATTATTAATTATGATGAGCATGGAGGTTTGTTTGATCATGTGCCGCCCAAAACAGCAGAGATACTTAAAAAACCTATCGATACTATGGGCGAGGTAAATGCTTCTACCCCGGCAAGGAGCCGGCGTGGGATGCAGGCGGGCAATGAGATGAGGGTCGGCTATGGTGTACGGGTTCCTGCTTTTATCATTTCTCCTTATGCAGAAAAAGGAAAGGTATATCACCAGACACTGGATCACACTTCTGTTCTAAAAACTATCCTGATAAATTTCTGTAGTGAATCCCGGCCTTTTTTGAGCGACAGGGTAAATTCAGCACATGATATGGGGCCTGCACTCAGTGCTGCATTACGGACAATAACTTCAGCTCCGCCTTCCCTGCCTTCGCTGCCGGATATGCGCAGGGCTGCCCCGGCCAGGAATGTTGCGGCAACGAATTTTGAGAAGATGACCAAAATGAAGCTGTCATCAAGGGATGCAGACTTCCATGATTTTCTCTCTTTCCTGGGAAGGGCAGTAAAACCTTTTTAATGTTTTCCGAAGCATGCTATATCAACCGGTAAGAAGTTATATGCGTTCTTGTACGAGTAATTGCTGATGATGTAACATCCTATAATTTTTTATTTAAAAAGGCCGATAGTTCATTACTGTTGGGGGCAATGATAAATGATTCTTTTTGCTGTTCCATTTGTAAGCTGACAGATAATGGAACAGGGATCTTTTGATTTATCATTGGCTCCACTACATCATAAAATTTTACGGGATGCGCTGTTTCCACCACGATGCCATTGTGGGAATGATGATGGGCCAGATATTGCTCCAGTGCACGGTAGCCTACAGCACCATGCGGATCAAGCAGGTATTGCTGTTCATCAAAAACTTTTTTGATCGTTTCCTTTGTGTTCGCATCGCTTACGCTGTAAGCAGATACTATCTTTTTCAATTCCGGTACCTGCTGCTGAAAAATTTCCATGATGCGAACAAAGTTGCTCGGGCTTGCTACATCCATGGCATTGCTGATAGTTGCAACAGCCTGCCCCGGTTCATACTTGCCCGTTTCCAGGAAATGGGGTACAGTATCATTTGCATTACAGGCCGCAATAAAATGTTTTACCGGCAGGCCGGAAGCATGTGCCAGCAAACCCGCACAAATATTTCCAAAATTTCCACTGGGCACGCTGATGACCGGTGGATTGTTTTTATTCTTCCACTGTTTGTAAGCAAAGAAATAATAGAACTGCTGTGGCAGCCATCTTGCTACATTAATGGAATTTGCGGATGTTAAAAACAAATGCTGAAAGTCTGCGGCATTCGCAAAAATATCTTTCACCATTTGCTGGCAATCGTCAAATGTTCCCTTTACTTCCAGCGCATGAATATTTTTGCCCAATGTTGTCAGTTGCTTTTCCTGCACGCTGCTCACTTTGCCGGAAGGATAGAGTATCACCACGTCCACACCAGGTACATCGTAAAAACCATTGGCCACAGCCCCGCCGGTATCTCCGGAAGTAGCTACCAGAACAGTGATCTTTTTATCCTGCCCTTTCGTAAAATAACCCAGGCAACGGCTCATGAACCTTGCGCCCACATCTTTAAAAGCAAGGGTAGGGCCATGAAACAATTCCAGCGATGAAATATTTTCATTGATGGTTACCAGCGGGATAGGAAAATTGACGGTTTCGGCTACGATCTTTTTCAGCACATCATCAGGAATGCTGCCGCCCGTATAAGGCCTGATCACTTCATAAGCGATCGCTTCATTGGAATAATTTTCAATATTCCTGATAAGCTCCTGGCTTACCTGCGGAATATATTCCGGGAAATACAAACCCTTATCCGGCGCCTGCCCGTTGATGCTCGCAGTTTTAAAATCTACACTGGCCGATTGTTTATTGGTACTGTAGTAGTTCATGGTTGATAGTTAATAGTTCATAGTTAATAGTCGATAGACCATCGTTCATATCTCATCACTCATATCTTATCGTTCATATCTATCCTCACCCCTTCTTCGTTGATCTTCGTCACATACACATGATGATCAAGCCCGATCTTATTGTACACTTCCTGCATCACTGCTTTTACGTTTTGTGCAGCAGCTTCATCCTTGCTCAGCATAAAAACACTTGGTCCTGAGCCGGAAATACCGCCACCCAATGCGCCCGCTTCCTTACTTTTTTTCTTTACCTCATCAAATCCCGGTATCAGGATGCTGCGTACAGGTTCTATGATCACATCTTCCAGGCTGCGGCCGATGAGGTCGTAATCATTTTTTATAAAGCCCGCCACCAATCCTGCTACATTGCCCCACTGTTTGATGGCATCTTTTAGCAGCACCTGCTTTTTTAAAATTTGCCTTGCATCAGCTGTACGCACTTCTATCTGCGGGTGCACAACCGTTACCCATAATTCAGGCGCAGGTATGCTGATGATGTCCAAAGGAAAAATGCTTCGTATCAAAGTGATGCCGCCGTAAATACAGGGCGCCACGTTGTCGGCATGTTTTACACCCGATGCCACTTTTTCGCCGAACATGGCAAAGCTCACCTGCTCCTGTTTACTGAAAATATTTCCCAGCAAATGATTGGCGGCTACCACTGCGCCTGCAGCACTCGCAGCACTGGAACCAACGCCACTACCGGGTTTTATGTTTTTTTTGATCAGCACTTCAAAACCGGTGCCGTTGTTCTGCTGCTGAATGATCTCCAAAAGTGGTGCGCCGGCAGTATTCAATGCCGGATCACTGGGAAGTTCATAGCCATCAGCACTTTTGATGGTCACCTGCCCGCTGTTATTGATGCTCACTTCCATTTCATCCGCAGGCTCATG
>CAYOLS010000044.1:0-18660 GCA_964404845.1 uncultured Ferruginibacter sp.
ATATATTTTGTTAGTGACCAACTGGGGGAATGAAGCTGGTATGATCACTTACCAGCAAACAGGCGGTACCGGATCGAGCAGCTGCTGCCCGACAAGCGCTACCAACTCGAACCCAATCATGTGTACAGGTACAAACCTTAATGTAAACCTGTTCAGCACTGCAGTGCCGAATGCAAGTTATATATGGACAGGACCAAACTGCTATACATCTAACCAGCAGAACCCGACCAACGCTCCGGTACCAAGTGCACCGGGTGTGTACACATACACTGTAACAGCTTATACGCCAACCGGCCAGGTTTGTTCGGATACTACCAAAGTAACTGTAGTAGCCCGTCCGACACTACCTGCTGATACCGCATTTAAAATATGCGCAGGCGCAACAGCCAACCTTACTACTGTTTACAATACCGGAACGCTTACCAATACATGGACCCTGGGTGGTAATCCTGTACAAAATCCTGCTGCTGTAAATGTAACAGGTATTTACAGGCTCATATCTGCCAATGCATCTGGTTGTACCGATACTGCTTATGTAAATCTTACTGTAGATACGGTACGTTCCGAAGTAAGCGTATCACAGATCATCTGTACACAAACAGGAAGGATCACGGTAAGCAATCTCTCCGGTATTAGTCCGTTCCAATACAGCTTTGCATCGGCAGGTAATACAGGTGTATTCCAGCCTTCCAATGAGTACATCGGCACTGCCGGAACCTATACGGTCATCACAAGGGATTCGTTAGGCTGTACTACCACCAACCAGGCAACCATTACCATTGTTCCGGAAGTAATGGTGAATGCAGGGCCTGATGTCTCGATCGTAACAGGCGAGATAGCGCAATTGCAGGCAACGGTGAGCGAACCACCAGCCACCATCCTGTGGTCGCCTTCCACATCGCTCAACAATGCTGCGGTATTGAATCCAAGGGCTAACCCAACCACTACCACTACCTACAATATCAGGGTAACCAATAACCTCGGTTGTATAGCTACAGATGATGTTACGGTAACAGTGATCCCATACTGTATCAAAGTGAAAAATGCCTTTACACCAAACGGTGACGGCATCAATGAAACGTGGGAAGTGTATGACTCTTACGATTGTTTAAGAAATGTAACTGTACATGTATTCAACAGGTACGGAAATAAAATATTTGAAAGCAGGGATTACCGCAACAAATGGCAGGGAACTTACAATGGTAAGCCTGTGCCGGATGGTACTTATTATGCCGTGGTTGACTTTACGTTAATAGGCGGCAGAAAAGTAACGGTGAAATCTGACCTGACTATTTTACGCTAGAAAAACCAACCAACTTCATTCTTTTAAGCGCCCCACGGACAACGGGGCGCTTTTTTATATCCAGGGTTAAAATTTACAATAGAGTTACCCGGCTGAACTTGTAGAAGCCATTGCCAGGATTGTATTTTCAAAAATGAAACACTATCCTTTTTTTATACCTTTATTTTATGAATATAGAAGAAATAAGGAATTATGTTTTGCAAAAAAATGAAGTAGAAGAAGGCTTTCCTTTTGGCGAAGAAACACTGGTATTTAAAACCGGTGGTAAAATATTTTTGCTGATAGGGCTGGACAGTGAAGAGCTGAGCTTTAATGTAAAATGCGATCCGGATAAAGCAATAGAATTAAGAGAAGAATACCCCGACAATGTATTGCCCGGTTACCACATGAATAAAAAACACTGGAATACAATTGTAGCACATGGATTGAAAAATACCTTCCTCAAAGAAATGATCGACCATAGCTATGAGCTGGTAAAACCTAAAAGAAAAAAATAACCCGATGAAAAACTTATCAGTAGTAATAGTGTCTATTGTAGCGGTCGCCCTTGCCTTTTATTTTTTAGGAAAACGAAATGGCGCAGGCCAGACAAAAACAGATATTGTGCAAAATGTGGCGATCGTACAGGAAATAGCCCAGCTTGCATCGCTGGAAGTAGATGGTACCACCAATATTAAAGTAAGCAACAAAGGCGAAAGTGCTGATCTCTGGAATAAGCTCAAAAATTACCTGGCAGAAAATACCCTGCAGGTGTCAGTGCCCTACGAAGCAAAATATGGTGTGGACATGCGCAACCAAAAAATGAATATTGATACCAAAGCAGGAACAGTAACCATCCAGCTGTCTGCTGTAAAAATGCTGAGCATGCAATTGCGCCTGGATAAAATGCAAAGCATGCAGCAGACCGGGATCTTCAGCTCTATCAGCATTGATGCTTTTGTAAAGGCACAGAAAGATATGTATGCTTCTGCGAATGCTACATTGCAAAACAGTGCGCCTTATATTAAACTGGCGCAGGATAATATCCGCAGTACACTAACGAAATATTATGAACCCCTGGGCTATAAAGTGAATGTGGTATTTGGCGAAAATACAATTGCACCTAAAGAGCCGCTACGGTAAAGCAGGCCTTGCCTTCTGATTTTCTTTTACCTTTTTTAGTGGAATAAATATTTACAATGGCTTTACCCGTGTTGGCAGGTACTAAAATATATTTTCCTGTACCCGGAGCTTTCCTGATGGTACCATTGTCTGTTTCCAGCTCTAAGTATTCATCATCCACTTTATTTACTGCAATAGAAATGGTATTTTGAACATTTGCTCCCAGCACATCTTTTGCTTCAATCTGTATGTTTTCCTGCTGTACCACAAAAGTTACGGGCTGGCGGCGGTAAGCGTTTACTTTTCGGCCATTCTGTTGAGCAGGCAACCAGTCCGGGCCTTTTTTAAGGATGCGGACTACTTCTTCTTCCATGCCATAACCATGATTGGTCTCTGCCGATACATCCGAGATCTTTCCTTCTTTGCTTACAATAAAACGAACCACCACCTGGTAAACACCAATAGGCGCATTATTCTTTACAGGAACCGATGATTTTAAATTCTTCACCAGGTACTGTTTCCATCCATCCTTTCCACCCGGAAATTCAGATTCTACTTCTACCCGCAGAAAATTGGGAGAAATAACCGTATCAAGGGTTTGAGCCTGTGTAAGCAATGAAGCAGCACAGAGGAAAAGACCGGTCAATATTTTTTTCATCGTTATTTTTTAAAACTATCGCTTACTACCAGCTCTTTGCTGCCAGCTGTATGTTTATAAAAACCTTCACCACTCTTAGCACCTAATTTTCCGGCCAGCACCATGTTTACCAGCAACGGGCAAGGCGCATATTTTGGATTACCAAAACCATCCTGCAAAACTTTTAAAATGCTGTAGCATACATCCAGGCCAATAAAATCGGCTAGCTGCAATGGTCCCATCGGGTGGGCCATTCCTAATTTCATTACAGTATCAATTTCTTCTACGCCTGCCACTCCTTCGTAAAGACTGTAAACGGCTTCGTTGATCATCGGCATCAATATCCTGTTGGCAATAAAGCCCGGGTAATCATTTACTACGCAAGGTACTTTGCCCAGTTGTTTGCTCAATGCATCTACTGTTTCTGTTACTTCTTTTTTAGTAGCATATCCGTTGATGATCTCTACCAGCTTCATCACCGGTACAGGATTCATAAAGTGCATGCCGATCACTAACTCCGGCCTTTTGGTAACAGCTGCAATTTTGGTGATGGAAATGGAAGACGTATTGGTAGCCAGAATGCAACCTTCCGGCGCATGGGCGTCTATCTGCCTGAATATTTCCAGTTTTAATTCTACATTTTCCGTTGCAGCTTCTACAACCAGGTCAGCATTTTTTACACCATCTGCAATAGAATTAACGGTAGTAATATTTTGTAGTGTTGATGCTTTTTGCTCAGCTGTTAAAGTTCCTTTTGCAACCTGCCGGTCTAAATTTTTATCAATTGTTGTCAATGCTTTCTGCAGTTGCGCAGCATTTACATCAATTAAATTAACAGCAAAACCTGTTTGTGCAAAAACATGGGCGATACCATTTCCCATGGTACCGGCACCTATGACAGCAATATTTTTCATATAATTTTATTATTTCAGCCCTGGGTTTAAGCCCAGGGCTATTCATCTCATATCTTATCTCTCATACCTCATATCTCACTTAAACGCATTAAACCCTGTCACATCCATTCCCGTTATCAGCAAATGAATATCATGTGTTCCTTCGTAAGTGATCACACTTTCCAGGTTCATCATGTGACGCATCACAGGATATTCGCCTGTAATGCCCATTCCGCCCAGCATCTGGCGTGCATCCCTGCAAATATTCGTTGCAATTTCGCAGGCATTTCTTTTGGCCATGCTCACATGTTGCGGGGTCGCTTTACCTTCGTTCATCAATACACCCAGTCTCCAGTTCAGCAATTGTGCTTTGGTAATTTCTGTTACCATTTCTGCCAGTTTTTTCTGCTGCAATTGGAAACCACCTATCGGCCTGCCGAACTGTACTCTCTCTTTACTGTATTCCAAAGCAATATGATAGCAATCCATCGCTGCGCCAACCGCACCCCAGGCAATACCATAACGTGCCTTGGTCAAACAACCCAGCGGGCCTTTTAATCCCTGTACATTTGGAAAAATATTTTCTTTCGGAACTTTTACATTGTCAAATACCAGTTCGCCCGTAGCACTTGCACGCAGGCTCCATTTGCCATGCGTTGTTGGTGTGCTGAAACCTTCCATACCTCTTTCCACCACAAGCCCCCTGATAATTCCTTCTTCATCTTTTGCCCACACCACAGCCACCTGGCTGAAAGGTGCATTGCTGATCCACATTTTAGCGCCATTCAGGATAACATGATCGCCGGCATCTTTAATATTCGTAAGCATGCTGCTTGGATCACTGCCATGGTTAGGTTCTGTTAAACCAAAACAACCCAGCCATTCGCCGCTTGCCAGCTTTGGTAAATATTTTTTACGCTGTTCTTCGCTGCCATACTGGTAAATAGGGAACATTACAAGGCTACCCTGTACACTTGCCGTACTTCTCACACCGCTATCGCCACGCTCAAGTTCCTGCATCATGAGGCCATAGGAAATATAATCCAGTCCGCCACCACCATATTGTTCAGGAATGGTTGGACCAAACACACCCAGGTCGCCCATTTGTTTCACGATCTGCTGCGGAAATTCTGCACGCTGTGCATAATCCTCTATGATAGGAGAGATCTCTTTTTTTACATAATTGCGAACACTGTCCCGAACCAGCTTATGCTCTTCGGTCAGCAATTCATCTACATTAAAATAATCAGGACTTTGAAAATTGTCTGTTTTGGCTGCCATCGATTTTTATTTTATGTGTTCACCCCGGTTGTTTCGGGGAGCCCGGCGCCATACCTTTTACCAGCTTCATTGGCGTCGCACTCTTTTACAATATATCTTTATTCAGCAGGGTTATCATCCTTGCCAAATATCGCCGCAAAGATAAGGGGGAGAGGCCGCTCCAAAAGCAACAATCCCTTATTTTTAGGCCATGAAAATACTGACAAAGCTCCGGCTCATGATCGTCTTTATGGCGGTAGCCATTATTATCAGTGGTGTTACGGCTTTCCCGGTTGAAACGGAGCTGGAATGGTTGCTCAGGCATCCTTCACTCGTGCCCGGTTTTGCTGAAGAATGGCTGAAAAACGTGCATGCGGCATTAAAAGAAACCAACCAGGAATATCCCATGCTGGCCTATGGCTTCGACTGGCTGGCTTTTGCCCATATTGTGATCGCAATGGCTTTTATCGGTCCTTACAAAGACCCTATAAAAAACGAATGGGTCATCGACTGGGCCATGCTCGCCTGCCTCGCTGTTTTTCCGCTGGCATTTATCGCCGGACCTATCAGGCAGGTTCCCATGTTCCATATCATTATTGATTGTGCCTTTGGCTTTTTCGGACTCATACCTTTATACATTTGTAAAAGATGGATACAACAACTCAAAAAACAAAAAGCTGGTTAGCATTAGGCGACAGTTATACCATTGGTGAACAAGTGCCGCTGCATGAAAGTTTCCCTTACCAGGCATTGCAGTTATTAAGAAGGGGTGGCCTTGATCTATACGCTCCTGAAATTGTTGCCAAAACCGGCTGGACAACAGATGAGCTGGATGCACAGATTAATCAAACCAGCTTTTGTGCATCTTATGATATTGTAACCCTTCTCATCGGCGTAAACAACCAATACAGGGGAAGAAGCGCAGAGAACTTTCAGCCGGAGTTCAGGTCATTGTTGCAAAAAGCCATTGCTTTTGCCGGTGGAAAAAATGAAAATGTATATGTGCTCAGTATTCCCGATTGGGGAGTTACACCTTTTGCAAAGGAAAGAGATGCGCAACAGATTGCTACAGCAATTGATGCCTATAATGAAGTGTGCAGGCTGACTGCCGAGGAATTGTATTGCAATTATATCGATATCACCGCATCACAACGTACAGATGGAAACAAGAATGAGTTTTTAGCGGAAGATGGCTTGCATCCAAACGGTAAAGAGTATGCGAAGTGGGCCAAAGCCTTATCCTGCAAAATTCTTTCTTCCTTATGATGCCTTCTTATTGTAACAGAGAGCTCACAGGTAGAGCTTCATTTCTGTATGGTATTGCTCTGCAATGACTTTTGCTTCTGTAGCGAAACTTTCATCGCTGCCTGCATAAATAATAGCACGGCTTGCATTCACCAGTATTCCACAATCCTTATTCATGGCGTGTTTGCTGATGTCTTCCAGGCTCCCACCCTGGAAACCCACACCGGGAACAAGGAAAAAATGATCCGGTAAAATGCTGCGGATATTTTCAAATTCCGTGGCCTGCGTAGCGCCCACCACGAACATTAAATTATTGGGTGTGCCCCATTGCGCTACTTTATGCAACACTTTCTCATACAAAAATTCACTTCTCAGAGATGCAGCTTCTTCTTCCGCCACATTGCTGATATTTTCTGTTACCAGTTTCAGCATTTCAAAATCATTTGCTCCTTTGTTGCTCGTAAGTCCTAATACGATCGTCCATTTATTATCGTACTCCAAAAAAGGACGGATGCTGTCTTCGCCCATATAAGGCGCCACGGTGATCGCATCAAAAGGGATCGTTTCAAAAAATGCTTTGGCGTATTGAGAAGATGTGTTGCCGATATCACCCCGCTTGGCATCCGCAATTTTCAAATGCGTGGAAGGAATATAAGCCACCGTTTCTTCCATGGCCTGCCAACCCTTAACTCCCATGGCTTCATAAAAAGCAGTGTTGATCTTGTAACTCACGCAATGCTCTTTGGTAGCGTCAATGATCGCTTTGTTAAATTCAATAATAGCATTGGGATGCTGCTGTAAATGCTTAGGGATCTTTGTAAGATCTGTATCAAGGCCTACGCAGAGGTAAGTGCCTTTTTGTTTGATCTGTTCTGTTAATACATTGCGGTGCATAGTGCGGCAAAGGTAGATATATTTTAAGGGCATTGAAAATAAACCGTATCGTAAATTTTACCTGTGCGATTATTATGTTTTACCGTATAAAAATGAGCGCCTTTAATTTTTTTTAAGGAATCGCCTACCCATAAATCAAAGCTGGAATTGTAACGGGGAATAGAGACCGGTTTGCCGTCAAGCAATATTAATACAGGCGTTGTTTTCATGCCATACCCGCTGTAGTCGGTTACGATGCCTTCAAAGGAAAGCGTATCTTCTGTTTTACAGGATTCTATATCCTGGTGCGAAAAATTTTCTGTAGTGAGTAAACCAGATCTATAAAAAACAATGGCAAGCAGGATAAATAATAAAACGGAAACAGCTGTTATTTTGTTTTTATAATTCATCTGCAATAAAATAGTAAGGAATCTATTATAAACGTTCCTTCATTTTACCGGCAATGAAAACATCACCCGGCTTGTTTCTTTTTTCCAGTTGTTCAATGATGCTTGCCTGGTCTGCAGCATTCCTGTTTTGGCTGAGTTTGAAAACATTTTGCAAAGCAGTTACTTCTATCCTGAAACCTACGATTGCTTTTACCATCGCATCCACGTATTCCTGCGAAATATTTTCAAAGGAAGCAGGCGTACCCTTGCCGATATGCCTGTTGGTCACTTCTTCAACAGCAGCTGCCGTACCTGCTTCGTCCAGCAACTGGATGATACCCTTCGCATGAACCGACATATAATTGACCGTGCTGCCCACGGCAGGATCGCTGTACCAGTTGGCATTTATATAAGCATGCGGACTATGAAATACCACCAGCACATGCGTATTTTTTTCAAATGCTGCATGATGATCTGTCTTGCGCATGATATGCCCGCTGAAAAAAAGCTTTTCCCCTTCTTCAATAATTTCCACCGGTACCTGCGTAGCTACAGGATAGTTACTACCAATGCCTGTAATGAAAGCAAAATTGTGTTGCTTCATGAAGTCAAGGATAGCTTCCCTGTCATGCTCGGTATAGTATGGCATTTTATACATAGCCGCTATTTGTCAATTTTGGATAGTATACTGTTTTCTATTTCCTCGCTGTCCCATTTGTTTTCAATGCCCGGAATTGCCATGATCTCATCCATGATCCCTTGCTGGAAATTGCCACGCTGCAATGCTTCGCTGTAGCGGATATGCGGGCTGAATGTTACCATGCTGTATGCAGGTATCCATTTGCCGGGGTGTTTGGCGCTGAACTTTCCTTCAATTTTTTTCTGCAATAAAAAAACCGGGTCAGCCACTTTGTCCCGCATTTCCACAAAATTATTCAAAGTAAGATCAGCAATTGCATCTGCATCAGGTTTGCGTAGCTGCTCAAACTCAGGCAGTATTTTTTTCCAGTCGTCGGAATGTTTTTCAATCAGTTCATTCAGTACGGAGCAATCTTCAAACCCAGCATTCATGCCCTGCCCGAAGAAAGGTACAATAGCATGAGCTGCATCACCGATCAATGCAAACTCATCGTTCCTTGTCCAGGGAAAACATTTTACAGTTACCAGGGAAGAAGTGGGGTTATTGAAAAAGTCATCTATTAATGTAGGCATCAGCTTTACCGCATCAGCGAAAGTGTTTTCAAAAAATATTTTTACTTTCTCCTTGCTGTCCAGCGAAGCAAAGGAAGGTTCGCCTTCAAAAGGGAAGAACAATGTGCAGGTAAAGCTCTTATCCATATTCGGCAAGGCGATCAGCATATAATTTCCCCTTGGCCAGATATGCAAGGCATTTTTCTCCATGGCAAAATCATTTGCAGCAGTAGGAGGGATCAGCAATTCTTTATAGCCATAGTTAATATAATATTGCTGGTATTGAAAACGGTCGTGCTGTAATTGGTGGTTCAGTCTTGCAGCAGAGTAAGCACCATCAGAACCAAAGAGTAGTTGAAAATTGACAATTGACAATTGAAAGTTGTTTTCGAACGTTACTTCTCTTTTTTTCCAGTCGATGCTTTCGCATTTGTGGTTGAAGAAGATCTCTACGCCGTTATTTTCTGCAAGGTCCATCAGTTTCTTGTTCAACTCCCCACGGGAAACAGAATTGATGTATTGTCCTTCTTTGCCGTAAGCCTGGTAAGCGCTGCTGCCGTCAGCATTATGCATTTGCCTGCCGTGCATAGGAATGGCTATTTTTCTTATCTCCTCCATGATACCCACTTCTTCCAATGCCTTGATGCCACGGTCGCTTAGGGCAAGGTTGATGGAACGGCCGGCAATGATCTTTTCCTTTCGCATATCAGGCCTGCGTTCATAAATACTTACTTTATATCCTCTTTTTGTAAGATAGATGGATAACAATGATCCCACAAGTCCTGCACCGATGATGGTAACTTCTTTTTTCATGCTTATTTCTTGAGCACCTGTAAAATAATTTCTCCAAACCTGAATATGTCTTCAAAGCTGTTGTACAGGGCAACCGGCGCAATGCGGATCACATTTGGTTCCCGCCAGTCGGCGATCACTGAATTTGCTTTGAGCTCATCAAATATTTTTTTGCCATCTCTTTGCATCAGCATGCTCACCTGGCAACCATGCTCCGCTTCATTCCTCGGTGTAATGATCTCAATAGGATTATCTGCGCAGGCTGCATTTACTTCATCCAGCACATGCCATAAATATTGATTGAGCGTTTTCGCTTTTGCAAAAATTTTGTCCCAGCCCGCTTCGTCAAAAACATCCAGCGAAGCTTTGTGCGCCGCCATGCTTAACACAGGTGCATTGCTCAACTGCCATCCTTCGGCTGAAGGAATAGGGCGGAAACCCTGTTCCATTAAAAAACGATTGTCCTTGTCGTGGCCCCACCAGCCTGCAAAGCGAGGCATATTTGTATCAGAAGAATGACGTTCATGAATATATACGCCTGAAACGCCACCCGGGCCACTGTTCAGGTATTTGTAACTGCACCAGCAGGCAAAATCTGCATTCCATTCGTGCAGCTGAAGCGGTACATTACCTGCAGCATGAGCCAGGTCAAAACCTGCGTAGGCACCGGCTTTGTGGGCAGCGGCAGTAATTTCTTTAATGTTGAAGAGTTGGCCGGTATAATAATTTACGCCACTGAATAATACCAATGCTACGCTGTTTTTGTGCGCTTCAATGGTTGCAAGAATATCTTCAGTGCGAATGGTATGTTCTCCTTCTCTTGGTGCAACTTCAATCACTGCATCTTCGTATTTAAAACCATGGCAGGCCACCTGGCTTTCCATGGCATATTGATCAGAAGGAAATGCTTTTGCTTCGCAGATGATCTTGTACCTTTCTTTGGTAGGCCTGTAAAAGCTCACCATCAGCAAATGAAGATTCACGGTAAGCTGGTTCATTGCTACCACTTCATGCGGCAATGCACCTACCAGCTTACAAAGCTGTTCTGTGAAAATTTCATGATAAGGCATCCATGGATTGCGTGCATGAAAATGCCCTTCCACGCCATAGTTGGCCCAGTCTTCCAGTTCATTCAGCACATAGTCCTGAGTTCTTTTTGGCTGCAATCCCAAAGAGTTGCCGGTAAAATAAATTGCATCTTTACCATGCATCAATGGAATATAAAATTGTTCCCTGAATGATCTCAACGGATCCTGCTGATCGAGGAACTGTGCGTAGTCTGATGTATTCTTAAATTCAATTGGTAGTCCAACTTTTTCTTCCATAATAATTATATCGTTGCAATAACTTTTAATTCAATAGCAATAGGAGTGGGTAAGCTTTTTACTTCCACTGTTGTACGGCAGGCTTCTACACCTGCAAAATATTCACCGTAAATTTTATTGTAGACAGGAAAATCTTTTTTCATGTTGGTGAGGAAGACAGTAACGTCTACCATTTTATCCCAGCTGCTGCCGCTGGCTTCCAGCACAGCTTTTACATTGGCAAATACGGAATGGCATTCTGCTTCAATATCGTATTTTAAAATATTCCCTTCTGCGTCCAATTCCAAACCCGGTATTGTATTGTCACTTGCCTGTCTTGATCCAATGCCTGAAAGAAAAAGAAGGTTGCCTACTTTTCTTGCATGAGGATAAGCGCCTAATGGCTTCGCTGCTGTTTCTGTCTTGATTATTTCGTTGCTCATGTTTAGCGTCTTTGCGGTTAAAACTCTATACAAATATTTTTAGCCTCCGTAAAAAATTTCAATGCTTCCCAACCGCCTTCTCTTCCTACGCCACTGTTTTTTACACCGCCGAAAGGAGTGCGCAGGTCACGTAGCAACCAGCAGTTAACCCACACGATACCACTTTCTATTTTTGAAGCAACAAGATTTGCTTTTGAAATATCCTGTGTCCACACAGTAGCAGCCAGGCCGTATTCTGTTGCATTGGCCAGCTGTAAAGCTTCTTCAATGGTAGTAAAAGGTTGCAACGTAACAACCGGGCCAAAAATTTCTTCTGTATTCGTTTTGCATTGCGGGCCTAAACCTTCAATAACGGTAGGTTCGATAAAATAACCATTGCTGCAACGTCCTTCCGGCTGAATGGCTTTTCCGCCGGTCAATATTTTTCCGCCTTCCTGTTTGGCGATTTCAATGCAATGCAGGATTTTATCAAAATGCAGTTTGCTTACCACAGCGCCTTGCTTGTTGTCTTCCAACGGATCACCAACGGTTAATTGTTTTGCTCTTTCAACAAATTCAGTTCTGAATTTTTCATACACACTTGCTTCTACCAGTATCCTGCTGCCGCACAAACAAATTTGTCCCTGGTTGCTGAAAGAAGACTGAACAGTCGTGTTCATCATTTTCTCCCAATCACAATCTGCAAAAATGATATTGGGATTTTTACCACCGAGCTCCAGTGATAGTTTTTTGAACATTGGGGCTGCAACAGCTGCAATGCGTTCCCCCGCCCTTGTGCTGCCGGTAAATGAAATGGCTTTTATTTTCGGGTGTTTTACAATGGCTTCACCACAATTTGGGCCGGTGCCATGAACGATGTTTAACACGCCATCCGGCAGACCTGCTTCCTTGCAGATCTTTCCTAATAAAAATGCAGTCGCCGGTGTTACTTCCGATGGTTTGGCAATAACACAATTGCCAGCTGCCAGTGCAGGCGCAATTTTCCAAGTAAATAAATATAATGGCAGGTTCCAGGGAGAAATGCAACCAACAATACCAACCGGCTGACGAAGCGTATAATTGATGGCCTTGTCTTCCATGGAATGACTCTCCGTTGAAAAGTGCATAAGGCCGGTAGCGAAAAACCTGAAATTGGAAGCAGCCCGGTAGATATCTACTTTTTTGCTTAACCAAAGCGGTTTGCCATTGTCGTTGGTTTCCACCAGGGCAAGCACTTCGCTGTTTTCGTCAATGAGATCGGCTATCTTATTTAAAATGCTGAAACGTTTTTCTGTGCTGGTTGTGCTCCACGCTGCCAATGCCTTTTGGGCGGCATAAACAGCCACTTCGATATCTTTTTCATTACTGTCGGGAATCTGTCCGTATACTTCTCCGGTAGCGGGATTGATGTTGTCGATAAACTGCCCGCTGAGTGGCCCGATGAAATTACCCCCGATATAATTTTCGAGGTGATAAGGAAGCGCTGATTGCATGGCGTAAAGATACGGAAAGTTCAAAAGCTTTAAAAGCTATGAACGATGAGATACGAGTGATGAAATATAAGTGATGAGTGATGAACTATGAGTAATGAACGTAGAACGAAAATCCGGCTCACAGCTCAAGACTCACAGCTAATAGCTTGTTTTGAATTCGTGTAATTCGTGCTTTGAATTCGTGTTATAAAAATCAATTAACTTACAGTTCTAAAACCGATCGTTATGGCTGTAATTCCTCCTTTTAATTTAAAAAAATGGATTGATGAGAACAGAGATCTTCTAAAACCTCCCGTTGGCAATCAATGTGTTTATAAAGACGCTGAAAATTTTATCGTAATGGTAGTGGGCGGACCAAATGCCCGCAAAGATTATCATTATAACGAAAGCGAGGAATTGTATTACCAGGTAGAAGGCAATATCGTTTTAAAGATCATTGACGATGGCGTACAAAAAGATATCGCCATCAACGAAGGTGATATGTTCCTGCTGCCACCCAAAACACCCCATAGCCCGCAGCGTGGTGCCGGCACTGTCGGCCTGGTGATTGAAAAAGTGAGGGAAACAGAAGAAGACGGTTTTTTATGGTATTGCGAAAACTGCGGCAATAAATTATACGAAGAACACTTGCATGTATCTGATATTGTAAAACAACTGCCACCGGTGATGGAAGGGTTTTATGGCGATGAAAAGAAACGCACTTGTGATAAGTGCGGAGCGGTAATGGCTCCGCCAATAAAGAAGGGATGATAATTGAAAATTGAAAACGCTGTGAAAACTTAACCCTATGAGTAAAGCGAATAGTATTGTAGACGCAAAAAGTTATCAATTTGCTATACAAATTGTTGGAATATGTAAGTGGCTATGCGAAAGCAAAAGAGAATTCGTTTTATCCAAACAATTATTAAGAAGTGGAACTGCTATTGGTGCATTGGTGAAAGAGGCTGAACATGGACAATCTAAATTGGACTTTCTTAATAAAATGAATATTGCTCTTAAAGAAGCAAATGAGACTGCATACTGGCTTCTGCTATTAAAAGATACAAATTATATCACTGAAGAAAATTTTAAGAACTTGCATGAAAATGCAACAGAATTGGTAAGGATATTGGCGAGCATTGTTAAAACTACAAAGACTAATGTTGGTAAATAGTTGGCCCAGTCTTCCAGTTCATTCAGCACATAGTCCTGAGTTCTTTTTGGCTGCAATCCCAAAGAGTTGCCGGTAAAATAAATTGCATCTTTACCATGCATCAATGGAATATAAAATTGTTCCCTGAATGATCTCAACGGATCCTGCTGATCGAGGAACTGTGCGTAGTCTGATGTATTCTTAAATTCAATTGGTAGTCCAACTTTTTCTTCCATAATAATTATATCGTTGCAATAACTTTTAATTCAATAGCAATAGGAGTGGGTAAGCTTTTTACTTCCACTGTTGTACGGCAGGCTTCTACACCTGCAAAATATTCACCGTAAATTTTATTGTAGACAGGAAAATCTTTTTTCATGTTGGTGAGGAAGACAGTAACGTCTACCATTTTATCCCAGCTGCTGCCGCTGGCTTCCAGCACAGCTTTTACATTGGCAAATACGGAATGGCATTCTGCTTCAATATCGTATTTTAAAATATTCCCTTCTGCGTCCAATTCCAAACCCGGTATTGTATTGTCACTTGCCTGTCTTGATCCAATGCCTGAAAGAAAAAGAAGGTTGCCTACTTTTCTTGCATGAGGATAAGCGCCTAATGGCTTCGCTGCTGTTTCTGTCTTGATTATTTCGTTGCTCATGTTTAGCGTCTTTGCGGTTAAAACTCTATACAAATATTTTTAGCCTCCGTAAAAAATTTCAATGCTTCCCAACCGCCTTCTCTTCCTACGCCACTGTTTTTTACACCGCCGAAAGGAGTGCGCAGGTCACGTAGCAACCAGCAGTTAACCCACACGATACCACTTTCTATTTTTGAAGCAACAAGATTTGCTTTTGAAATATCCTGTGTCCACACAGTAGCAGCCAGGCCGTATTCTGTTGCATTGGCCAGCTGTAAAGCTTCTTCAATGGTAGTAAAAGGTTGCAACGTAACAACCGGGCCAAAAATTTCTTCTGTATTCGTTTTGCATTGCGGGCCTAAACCTTCAATAACGGTAGGTTCGATAAAATAACCATTGCTGCAACGTCCTTCCGGCTGAATGGCTTTTCCGCCGGTCAATATTTTTCCGCCTTCCTGTTTGGCGATTTCAATGCAATGCAGGATTTTATCAAAATGCAGTTTGCTTACCACAGCGCCTTGCTTGTTGTCTTCCAACGGATCACCAACGGTTAATTGTTTTGCTCTTTCAACAAATTCAGTTCTGAATTTTTCATACACACTTGCTTCTACCAGTATCCTGCTGCCGCACAAACAAATTTGTCCCTGGTTGCTGAAAGAAGACTGAACAGTCGTGTTCATCATTTTCTCCCAATCACAATCTGCAAAAATGATATTGGGATTTTTACCACCGAGCTCCAGTGATAGTTTTTTGAACATTGGGGCTGCAACAGCTGCAATGCGTTCCCCCGCCCTTGTGCTGCCGGTAAATGAAATGGCTTTTATTTTCGGGTGTTTTACAATGGCTTCACCACAATTTGGGCCGGTGCCATGAACGATGTTTAACACGCCATCCGGCAGACCTGCTTCCTTGCAGATCTTTCCTAATAAAAATGCAGTCGCCGGTGTTACTTCCGATGGTTTGGCAATAACACAATTGCCAGCTGCCAGTGCAGGCGCAATTTTCCAAGTAAATAAATATAATGGCAGGTTCCAGGGAGAAATGCAACCAACAATACCAACCGGCTGACGAAGCGTATAATTGATGGCCTTGTCTTCCATGGAATGACTCTCCGTTGAAAAGTGCATAAGGCCGGTAGCGAAAAACCTGAAATTGGAAGCAGCCCGGTAGATATCTACTTTTTTGCTTAACCAAAGCGGTTTGCCATTGTCGTTGGTTTCCACCAGGGCAAGCACTTCGCTGTTTTCGTCAATGAGATCGGCTATCTTATTTAAAATGCTGAAACGTTTTTCTGTGCTGGTTGTGCTCCACGCTGCCAATGCCTTTTGGGCGGCATAAACAGCCACTTCGATATCTTTTTCATTACTGTCGGGAATCTGTCCGTATACTTCTCCGGTAGCGGGATTGATGTTGTCGATAAACTGCCCGCTGAGTGGCCCGATGAAATTACCCCCGATATAATTTTCGAGGTGATAAGGAAGCGCTGATTGCATGGCGTAAAGATACGGAAAGTTCAAAAGCTTTAAAAGCTATGAACGATGAGATACGAGTGATGAAATATAAGTGATGAGTGATGAACTATGAGTAATGAACGTAGAACGAAAATCCGGCTCACAGCTCAAGACTCACAGCTAATAGCTTGTTTTGAATTCGTGTAATTCGTGCTTTGAATTCGTGTTATAAAAATCAATTAACTTACAGTTCTAAAACCGATCGTTATGGCTGTAATTCCTCCTTTTAATTTAAAAAAATGGATTGATGAGAACAGAGATCTTCTAAAACCTCCCGTTGGCAATCAATGTGTTTATAAAGACGCTGAAAATTTTATCGTAATGGTAGTGGGCGGACCAAATGCCCGCAAAGATTATCATTATAACGAAAGCGAGGAATTGTATTACCAGGTAGAAGGCAATATCGTTTTAAAGATCATTGACGATGGCGTACAAAAAGATATCGCCATCAACGAAGGTGATATGTTCCTGCTGCCACCCAAAACACCCCATAGCCCGCAGCGTGGTGCCGGCACTGTCGGCCTGGTGATTGAAAAAGTGAGGGAAACAGAAGAAGACGGTTTTTTATGGTATTGCGAAAACTGCGGCAATAAATTATACGAAGAACACTTGCATGTATCTGATATTGTAAAACAACTGCCACCGGTGATGGAAGGGTTTTATGGCGATGAAAAGAAACGCACTTGTGATAAGTGCGGAGCGGTAATGGCTCCGCCAATAAAGAAGGGATGATAATTGAAAATTGAAAACGCTGTGAAAACTTAACCCTATGAGTAAAGCGAATAGTATTGTAGACGCAAAAAGTTATCAATTTGCTATACAAATTGTTGGAATATGTAAGTGGCTATGCGAAAGCAAAAGAGAATTCGTTTTATCCAAACAATTATTAAGAAGTGGAACTGCTATTGGTGCATTGGTGAAAGAGGCTGAACATGGACAATCTAAATTGGACTTTCTTAATAAAATGAATATTGCTCTTAAAGAAGCAAATGAGACTGCATACTGGCTTCTGCTATTAAAAGATACAAATTATATCACTGAAGAAAATTTTAAGAACTTGCATGAAAATGCAACAGAATTGGTAAGGATATTGGCGAGCATTGTTAAAACTACAAAGACTAATGTTGGTAAATAGTTTTCAACTTTCCATTTTCAACTTTCAATTATTATGAAGATTGACATTCACACCCACATCATGCCCGACAAAATGCCTAACTGGGTGCAGAAATTCGGATATGGGGAATTTATACATTTGGAGCATCGCAACTGCAAAGCCTACATGATGAAGGGCGACAAGCTTTTCCGTGAGGTAGAAGAAAATTGCTTTGATGTATCGCTTCGCAAAAAAGAAATGGATGAAACGGCAGTAACAATACAGGTGCTTTCCACCATTCCTGTTTTATTCAATTACTGGGCAAAGCCGCAGGATGGCTTAGAAACCTCCCGTTTTTTCAATGATCATATGGCTGAGTCGGTTGCTAAAGACCCTGACAGGTTCATTGCCATCGGAACCGTACCCATGCAGGATATTGATCTTGCCATAAAAGAAATGGAGCGCTGTGTATCTGAATTAAAAATGCCCGGCCTGGAGATCGGCAGCAATATCAATGGCATCAATTTAAGCGATCCGCAATTCTTTCCTTTTTACAAACGTGCTGAAGAACTGGGCTGTTCTTTATTTATCCATCCATGGGAAATGATGGGCGAAGGACAGATACAAAAATATTGGTTGCCCTGGCTGGTGGGTATGCCTGCAGAAACATCAAGGGCTATCTGCTCCATGATATTTGGCGGCGTATTTGAAAAATTCCCAAAACTTAAAGTAGCGTTCGCACATGGCGGCGGTTCTTTCCCTGCCACCATTGGCCGAATAGAACATGGATTTAATGTACGTCCCGACCTGGTGGCAATTGATAATGCCGTTAACCCAAGAGATTATATCGGTAAATTCTGGATCGACAGCCTGGTGCATGATGAAAAAGCCATGCGTTTTATACTGGATACAATGGGAGAAGATAAGATTTGTATGGGAAGCGATTATCCTTTCCCGTTAGGTGAACATCACCCGGGCAAACTGATCGAAGACATGGGCTTTGATCAGCAATTAAAAAATAAATTATTGTACGGCAACGCCAACGACTGGCTTGCCTGATCTAACTGACACTATATGAGAACCGGTTCTATTATTTTTTCTGTACTGATATTGATATTTGCCGTTGCACGTTTTGCAGATTCCTGTTCCAAAAGAGCCAAAAGAAAAAAAGGACTGGAGTTCAGGGAACGGCTGAACAAGATCGACCATGAAAAAGATTCTGTAATGGCTTACCGGTTCTTTGCGGAAGACAGTATTAAATGGATGGCCGATCACCGCAAAAGCTTTGACCGTACACTTGATTCTTCCATTCAATATTACAAGGACAATTATACACAGGACGAAGACCGCTACAAGATATACCTGAAGATATTGTACGAATACA
>CAYOLS010000045.1:0-18540 GCA_964404845.1 uncultured Ferruginibacter sp.
AATGCGGGTGCCGCTTACGCTCAAAATATCAAACTGGTAATTGCCGGTAATGATGCGGTCCTTTTGCTGCGGAATGCTGCCTTCGTTGTGTTCAATGATAAAGCCCGACAGGGTTTCAGCATTGTCATTATCTGTAAATTCTATCTGGTATTTTTCTGTAATGAAATCCAGTTCCAGCCTGCCGCTGAATAAAAATTCGGTAGTAGATAATTGTTTGTTTACCAGTTCATCCACTTCGTCGTATTCGTCTTTAATTTCCCCGAATATCTCTTCCAGCAGGTCTTCCATGGTAACGATACCGGCGGTGCCACCAAATTCATCAATTACCCAGGCAATGGTCTTACCATCTTTGCTGAATTTATCGAGCAGGCCAGATACGCTCATACTTTCAGGCACGGCAGCAATAGGCAGTAAAATATCTTTAACGCTGGCAGGATTTTTAAAAAGGTCCAGCTGGTGTATATAACCGACGATATTGTCAATATCATTATCGCAAACTACCAGCTTGCTCAGCCTTGTTTCAATGAATTTGTTGCGGATGCTTTCCATGCTGCTGTTCACCGGCACGCTGACGATCTCTTTCCGTGGCACCAGGCATTCCCGCAGCTTTGTTTCGCTGATGGAAAGGGCATTTTCAAACAGTTCCTTGTTCAGCTCGGAGTTCTCATCTTCATTGGCACCTTTGCTTTGCTGTAAAAAATGTTCCAGGTCTATTTTGGTGAACACTTCTTTTTTATCAGACAGCTTTACATTGAATACATATTTCAATATCCATTCGGATGCATTGATCATAAGCCCCGATAATCCTGCAAACATCCAGTAGAAGAAACGGGCCAGGTAGCTGATAATGCTGTTGGATACAAGACTGTTGCTCCTCGCCTTAAAATAAGCCCTGTTCAAAACCACCAAAAACAAAATAATGGCGGAAGCCAACACAGTTTCTACCAGCAGCTGAAAATATACCGTGTAATTTTCGCTGACGTTCACCTGCTTCTGTATCCATATCCAGAACGGCCGTACCATTTCGCCGACCAGCAGGCCGTAGATCACTAAAACAATATTGATGGCAAGGAGGATAGTGCCGATAAAGCGGGTAGGATGCTCTGTAAAATTGCCCCAGGTCTTACCGCTGTAAGTACCCTGCTTTTTACTAAGCTCAATGGATAATTTATTGGCTGACCCGAATGCGACTTCAATACCTGCAAAAAAACAGATGAGCAGGATAGAGGCAAAGAAGATGATCAGCAGTACAGGTATTTCCATATTCTAAAAATAGGGAAAAAAGATTAATCGGCTTTTTGGCCTTGCTGCAACGGTTCTTTGAGGAAATCGCCTACCAGTTTTAGCGCTTCGGCGCAGGCTTTATCCAGGTTATCGTTTACGATCACTTCATCAAAATGACCTTTAAAGGAAATTTCGTAGGAAGCTTTATTAACACGGGCTGTCAGCGATTCCAGTGTTTCTGTGCCACGGCTTTCCAGGCGCTTTTTCAACTCTTCCACCGAAGGTGGTTCTATGAAAAGGCTGAGCGTATTGATGGGGTATTGGTTCTGCACATGGATCGCCCCTTTTACATCAATGTCAAGCACTGGTACCTGGTTGTTTTGCCAAATGCGTTCGAGCTCAGATTTTAAGGTACCATAATATTTGCCCTCGTACACCATTTCCCATTCGGCAAATTCTTTTTGTTTGATCTTTTGCTGGAACTCTGCTTCGCTGATGAAATAATAATCCACGCCATTCTGCTCATTGCCCCTTGCCTGGCGGGTAGCCGCTGAAATGGAAAAAGCGAGCTGGGGGAATTGCTGCATCAGGTAATGTGTAATAGAAGTTTTACCTGCTCCTGAAGGCGCTGTAATGATCAGTATTTTCTGGTAAGTGGAACCCATGCGCAAAGAAAAGGAAAAATCACAATTTGCTTGCGCCGGAATGGAAGATCATCTAAATAATTTTCAGGTGATCCATCATAGCATTTATTTAATTAGTTAGATCTTGATAGCTCCACTCCCGCTGGGGAGCGTATTTGCGCCAGCGCTCCACCCGCTTCTTTTGTTTGATATGCTTCGCATCAAACAAATACCTACGGTAGCGAACCGGCTGAGGCGCTTCTGCAAATACTGATAGTAATTTGTTAGAGTAGCTTCGTCAATTTTGCAAAGACCTTCCTGTATAGTCTCAGTATTGAAAAACAGTAGCTGAGTTCACAGTAGTACAACTGTACCACATAGCTGCTTCTGTCCCGATAGCTATCGGGACGGGCTGTAATCGTTTATCGGGCCTTTTTTGCTTCTTTTGCGGCAAGCAAAAAAAAGAAGAGATAGCCCGCCGTAGGCGATAGAACTAATCTGACCCTCAAAGATTTAATTAAAACTAAATAATAAAATACTTGCATTTCATAATTTATCTTGCCATATTGTAAGCCCAAACTACAGGGAAATATTAATTCATAAAAAACCAACGTTAACTTATGTCATTTAATTTAATTGATGCAGCAAAAGGATTGTTTACCAACGACCTTGTTGGCAAAGCAAGCGCTTACCTCGGAGAGAGTGAAAATACTGTTGTTAAAGCAATAGGCGGTATTATTCCTTCTTTGCTGGGCGGTGTTGCTGACAAAGCCACTTCCTCTCATGATGGTGCAGTAGCAGTGACCAATCTTGCAAAAGAATCAGACAGTGCCGGTTTCCTGGGCAACCTGGGCGGCTTTTTTGATAATGATGGCGGCGGCATGCTCAGCAAAGGAGCAGGTTTGCTCAGCAACCTGTTTGGCCAGGGCAAAACTGATATGCTCAGCACTGTTATTTCGCAGTTCTCAGGAGCAAAATCTTCTTCTATCACTTCTTTATTGAGCATGGCAGCACCGGCCATTTTAGGTATGCTGGGCAAACATGCCAATACCAATAATTTAAGTGCCGACGGACTGGCGTCTATGCTCAGCAGCCAGAAAGACAATATTGCGGGTGCGTTGCCTCCAGGACTTAACCTCAGCAGTCTCTTCAGCGGCTTTGGAGCTTCAAAAGCAGCTGAACATGTAAGCCATGCAGCTACTACAGCACATGCTGCCACACAGCATTATACAGAAGAAGAAAAATCAGGTGGAGGAATGAAACTTTTATTCCCGATCATTTTACTGGCATTGCTTGGCGCAGCAGCCTGGTATTTCTTTAAGGATGGTTGCCGTGGCCCGAAAGACCCGGACCATACGGAAGCTACGCATACGGATACGCCATCTGCTGATGGCACTACAGGACATACCGCCAGCATGGCAATGGGCAAACTGGATAGCCTGAGCGGTGATTTTATTTATGATGCGGGAGAAAGTGTAACACTGAATTTGCCAAACAATGGTGGTTCACTCACGGTAGGTAAAAACACAACCGAATACAGGCTCATCAATTTCCTGAATGATAAAAATGCAACGATCGATACGGTGAAAGGCAACTGGTTTGAATTTACCAATGTGCGTTTTAAAACAGGCGGTTCAGAGATCACAGAAGAATCACTGACACAGCTGAGGAACCTGGTAACGATCGCCAAAGCTTTTCCTGCGGCGCAATTTAAAATTGGTGGCTATACCGATAACACCGGCGATGCTGCAAAAAATGTAGCCCTCTCTCAAAAAAGAGCAGATGCAGTAGTAGCGAAACTGAAAGAACTGGGCATGACAAGCACCGCACTGGAAAGTGCCAAAGGCTATGGCCAGGAATGGCCTATTGCTGACAATGCAACACCTGAAGGACGTGCACAAAACAGGCGTGTGGCGGTGAATGTAAAAGCGAAATAAGTAAATCTGACTTAATTAAAAAAACCGGTGAACAACCGGTTTTTTTAATCAAGTCAGAATAATTTCTAATTCGAAAATTTCTTTTTTTCGTCTCGATCTAATTTGTCAAACTCACTCTTTAGTATACAGACTAGTTCATTATCTCCTATGCCTCGAATATTTGTTTTCTTTGTTATAAATAAAGGTTCATATAGGACACCTAATTCTGTTGGGTTAATACCTCTCCTCGAAAAACAGAATGACAGTGAATTTAGCTTTTGTAACCTAGCTGACATATTAATGCATGGCCCAACAAAATCATTCCCATTTCCGACACTGTAAATTGCTCCACGAGCAATTCCACACCTTAATTTTGGGGGCGGCGCAGTTATATTTTTTTCTATTTCTGGAAAAAAAGTTGATTTATACTTTTTGCAGATATCATACATAGTACTGACAACATTTAAAATTTCTACATCATCCATTTCCTTCGTATTCCAAAGAAACAAAATTCCATCACCCATAAATTTTGATAAAAAAGGAAGATCGGCCCAAGTTTCATACCCTTCTTTATGCTTTTTGTTTATTAGTTCATTTTTTATCTCTGTGAATAACCATTTTAAAAATCTATTTAGAAATTCCGGAACAGCTAATTGTGGATCAATTTGCTTACAAAAATTAGTAAATCCTTCTAAATCAAACATAACGCTAAGAGCATTAATTTGATTTGAGGTGGTGCCTATTTTACCTAATCCTAAAATATTTTCGTTGAAGTTATCAAAGCTTTCTAGCTTGATTAAAGTAACATCTTTGTTATTAATTTTTTTATTGATAAATTCAGTTTTATAAGTTGGCATCTTGTCATGTTTTAGTTTATTCTATTAATATCTGCACCAAGGGCCTGCAGCCTCGTATCAATATTCTGGTAACCCCTGTCTATCTGTTCAATGTTTTGAATGGTGCTTTTACCATTGGCGCTTAATGCTGCTATCAGCAATGCCACACCCGCCCTGATGTCCGGGCTGCTCATGGTAATGCCCCGCAATTGTGTTTCTCTTTCCAGCCCTATTACTACGGCCCTGTGCGGATCGCAAAGAATAATTTGTGCGCCCATCTCTATCAGTTTATCTACAAAGAACAAACGGCTTTCAAACATTTTCTGGTGAATGAGCACACTGCCTCTTGCCTGTATCGCTGTTACCAATACAATGCTCAACAGGTCGGGTGTAAAACCTGGCCAGGGATGATCATAAATGGTGAGCACACCGCCATCCATGAATTTTTGTATCTCGTAGTATTCCTGTGAAGGCACATGGATATCATCGCCGATAATGTCTAACTGAATACCCAGCTGCCTGAATTTTTCAGGAATGATGCCAAGCTCAGCAACGCCTGCATTTTTAATGGTGATATCGCCTTGTGTCATAGCCGCAAGGCCGATAAAGCTTCCCACTTCGATCATATCCGCCAGCATGGTATGTTCTGTGCCGCCCAATGCATCTACTCCATCAATGATGAGCATGTTGCTACCAACGCCCTGTATCTTAGCACCCATGCGGTTCAGCATTTTGCAAAGCTGCTGCAGGTAAGGTTCGCAGGCTGCGTTATAAATGGTAGTAGTGCCTTTGGCCATTACAGCTGCCATTAAAATATTGGCGGTACCGGTAACACTTGGTTCATCCAGCAGCATGTAAGCACCCTGTAGTTCTTTTGCTTCAAGCGTGAAAAAATTTCCTTCGCCATCGTAATTGTAACGGGCGCCTAATTTTTCAAAACCGATGATATGGGTATCCAGCCTGCGGCGCCCGATCTTATCGCCGCCCGGTTTGGGAATATAGGCTTTTTTGAATCTTGCCAGCAACGGACCAGCCAGCATTACAGAGCCACGCAGCTTTGAACTTTTTTTATGATAGGCGTCGCTTTGCAGGTAGTCAACATTTACATCATCGGCCTTAAAGCTGCATGTCTGCCGGTCGATGCGGTTTACTTTTACGTTCATGTCTCCCAGTAATTCTATCAGGAGATTTACATCAATGATGTCAGGAATATTTTTGATGATCACTTCTTCAGGCGTCAGCAATACGGCGCTGATGATCTGCAACGCTTCGTTTTTTGCTCCCTGCGGAGTGATGCTGCCTGATAGTTTTTTGCCACCTCTTACTTCGAATATGCTCATTTTGATTACACGAATTTTTCTAATTATACGAATTGAATACAAGCTGTTAGCCTTTAGCTATGAGCTGTTGGCTAACTTCCTTATTTCTTATTTTATAGTTTTCGTTCCTTATTTCAATTGCACGAATTTCACGAATTGCCTGCATAAACCCGCAAACCCCTCAACTTTTTTTCTATTCCTATAAATAAAAAGGCCCCAAAAACTTTGAGGCCTCATTAGCATATTATCAAATCAGCATATTAGCTAATTATCAAAATCTCTTTTTAAAATTCCTGTTATTATTATTCCGGTTGCCGCCCTGGTTGTTGCGGTTGTTATTATTATTTCTTCCGCCGCCGCCCTGGTTGCGATTGTTGTTATTACCACCAAAGTTTTTACGGTATTGATTGCGGCCGCCATTATTGCTTGGATAGTCTTCGCTGCTGCGATTGTCGGTACGGTGCTTAACAAAAGGGCGGTTGTTGAATTCCAGTTCACCCTTGGTCATGCTGCTCAGCTCCTGCTGGATGGTATCGTCATGCACCAGCTCTTTGTGCCAGTTGCTGTAGGTCAGTTTCATGTAATAGGCAATGGCATTGGCAAAACCCTGTTTCTTTTCAGGATTCTCTTCTTTCAGCGCCTTGTCTATCACCACTTCAATATTTTTACCCAGGTGGTTGAATTTTGGATATTTTTTCGGGTAAGTAAGTCTTTCAGGTTTAGCCTTTAATGTTTCTCTGGTAGGGATAGGATAGGGACTGTCAACATCCAGCTTAAAATCGCTGATGAGGAAAAGATGGTCCCATAATTTATGCCTGAAATCTTCTACGTTTTTTAAGTGAGGATTTAAAAAGCCCATCAGCTCAATAACAGCATAAGCGTTTTTCTGGCGTTCTTCCCTGTCTTCCATTTTTAATAATTGCTCCACCATTTTCTGAATATGTCGGCCATATTCTTTCATCGTCAGGTGGTTGCGGGTGGTATTGTATTCCATACTGTCTACATTAATCATAGCAAATGTAAGGTTTTTTGAGGGGTAACCGGTTTTTGTCTTAAAGAGCGAAGCTATCAATTCTAAAATACTATTAGCCTGAGCTTGTCCAAGGCGGGCTATACGATTAATATACCGGCTTCGATAAGCTCAGCCTGGCAATTCCGCCGATTACTTAGTAAAATAATATTAACGTAATAAGTAATTTCTGCTGAACAGGTAAGCCAATATACAGCCGGTAGCATCTGCGGCAAAATCCCATAGGTCAAAGTCACGACGGGGAACAAAGAACAGTTGTATGAATTCTGTTGCCAATCCCCATATTGCCACCGAAACAGCAATACGGGCATAATAATCCAGCTTCAGCTTTTTATCCAATCCGCTCATGGCAATGGGGCGGATGAACAGGATCGCCATGAGTCCAAAGATGCAGGTATGCACAAATTTGTCGAACTGCAATAGTTTGAACATGCTGTTGTCCGGTATATCATCGCCGGGCAGGCAGATCAATACCATTACAACAAAAAACCAGGCAATGCCTGGTAAAAATTTATGAAAGGGAATTTTGTTCATAGTAATTAGCCCACCAGCTTTTCATAAGCCACTGCATCCATTAATGAATCTACGTCTGCAGGATTGTCCAATGTTACTTTCACCATCCAGCCTTCACCATAAGGATCGCTGTTCACCAGTTCAGGATTTGCTTCCAGCAAAGGATTTACTTCATTGATGGTACCTGCTGCCGGTAAAAAAAGATCACTTACTGTTTTCACTGCTTCTACTGTTCCAAAAACCTCTTCTGCTGCAAGTGGTTTACCAACAGTATTGATATCGATGTAAACAATATCTCCCAGCTCACGCTGTGCAAAATCAGTAATACCGATAGTGGCTACATTTCCTTCAAGGCTGATCCATTCGTGCTCTTTAGTGTATTTTAAATTGGCAGGGAAACTCATAGTTGATGTTGTTTTAAATGTGGGCGCAAGATAATGTTTTTTAGGAAAAAGTCCATAGTCGATAGTCCATAGATCAGTTTGCAGATTGAAAAACTTTTCAAATTCTTTAACTGCCCTATGGACCATGGACTATCGACTATGGTCTATCAACTACTTCACTAATTCCATCTTCATCCTCACATCCCCAAACGGCCTGTTAGCACCATCTTTTGGTACATTGGCTATTTTGCTGATCACATCAAGACCGCTGATCACTTCTCCAAAAACAGTGTACTGGGTATCGAGGAATGGTGTACCGCCGATCGTTTTGTACAAAGCCCTTTGTTCAGGCGTATATTTTCGGTTCTGGCGTGCTTCCATCGCATCAAGGTCAGCATCGGATATAATTGTTCCTTCTACCAGGTAGAACTGGCAGGCGCTGCTTGCTTTTTCAGGATTGCCGTCACGGGCAGCAGCCAGGGCGCCTTTTTTATGAATAAGGCTGTTGTTAAATTCTGCCGGGATGCGGGCCATATCACCGCCGCCATTACCCAGCATCATATTCGGTTGTGCATACTTGCTTTGAGGATCGCCACCCTGTATCATAAAACCTGCGATCACACGGTGAAACAGCAGGCTGTCGTAAAAGCCTTGTTTTACCAGCTTTACAAAATTGTCCCGGTGCAGCGGCGTAGAGTCAGAGAGCTTTACAACGATCACTCCTGAATCGGTAGTGATCTTTACCCGGATGCTCTTATCTTTTACAACTACAGGTATTGCTTTTGCAGTAGTGGATGTTGCCGGCTTTTTAACAACAGGCTTCGCCGCCGGTTTGGTTGTGGTACGAACGGGCGCTTTTTTTACAGCTGGTTTCGCTTGTGCATTTACATCGGTCACAAAAAAAACAGCGAGCGCTGCCAATAACAATAAGCTAAATTTTTGGGTCATCTTTTTTATAGTTTCTGTTTAAATAAAACCTTGTTCTTTGAAATACATTAACGCATGATCCTTTAAAAAATTTTCCTGCTCAAGAGCCTGCTGTTCCGGCAGGGCCTTTAATTGAGAAAAATGCGGCCAGCCCTCCTCATCCATTCCGTCAAATTTATAATAACCGCTGGGGCGCAAAATAGTACAAACAGCAATATGCATCAGGTCCTGCTTTTGTTCTTTGCTGAACTCCTGCGGGCCCTGCCCCAGCTCCTGTATGCCGATGAGGAGCAACACGCCGTTCATATCCGGCTTTATGCCGAATCTTTCCTTCAGTTTGATGCGCAATTTGAGCCAGCGCACCTGCAGATCTTCTTCAATATGTTGCATAGCTTGCAAAAGTATACAAAGATGTGATTCAGCGGGCTTCTGCATTTCATAACAGACCGTTATCTTTGCCGTCTTAAAAATTACAAAAAATCAGATGTTACAGATCAATTATATAAGGCAGAACGTGGAGCTGGTAAAGCAAAAACTGGCGGTGAAACATTTTGCCAATCCCGGAATTGTGGATGAACTGGTTCAACTGGACGAAGAACTGCGCAAACAAAAAACCGCTACCGAAACCTTGCAGGCTACCATGAATGCGGCTTCAAAAGAGATCGGTATGCTGATGGGCAAAGGCGATACAGCCGCTGCCGAACAAAAAAAGGCAGAAGTGGCAGCGCTCAAAGATGAGATGGCAACTTCAAAAGCAACATTGGATAAACTGGAAATTGCTTTTCATGATAAGATCATCCTGTTGCCTAACATGCCGCATGATTCTGTACCGGTTGGAAAAACGCCTGAAGACAATGTAGTAGCAAGCGAAGGCGGTACCAAGCCAACCCTGTATGCCGGTGCTAAACCGCATTGGGAGTTGATAAAAGAATACGATATCATTGATTTTGAAACCGGTGCAAAGCTTACCGGTAGCGGCTTTCCATTGTACAAAGGGCAGGGTGCAAAATTGCAGCGTGCATTGATACAGTTTTTCCTGGATCACAATACGGCTGCGGGTTATACAGAATATGCACCACCGCTGATGGTAAATGAAACGTCTGCTTATGGAACCGGCCAGCTGCCGGATAAGGAAGGCCAGATGTATCATATTACTGCCGATGGTTTTTACATGATACCAACTTCAGAAGTGCCGCTTACCAATATTTACAATAACGAAATTGTAAAGGAAGATGCGTTACCGATAAAGATGACCGCTTTCACGCCTTGTTTCAGGAGGGAAGCCGGTAGTTTTGGCGCTGATGTGCGTGGCTTGAATCGTTTACACCAGTTTGATAAAGTAGAGATCGTACAATTGGTGCATCCTGCGGTGAGCTATAATGTACATGAAGAAATGGTAAACCATATTGAAAGGTTATTGCAGTTTTTAGAGCTGCCTTACCGTATCCTGCGTTTGTGCGGTGGTGATATGAGTTTTGCTTCTGCATTAACCTACGACTTTGAAGTATTCAGCGCAGCGCAGCAAAAATGGCTGGAGGTAAGCTCTGTCAGTAATTTTGAAACCTTCCAAACCAACCGCATGAAAATACGTTACAAAAATGCGGAAGGAAAAACCGAGCTGGTGCACTCACTCAATGGTTCTTCACTGGCATTACCACGCATTGTGGCGGCCTTGCTGGAAAATAACCAAAGAGAAGACGGCATACATTTGCCAAAGGCGTTGCACAATTATTTTGGTGCAACAAAAATTGAAAAATAATATTTACTATTATATAACTGACCAGGCCGGGAATAAAATTTCCGGCCTTTTTTGTTGGGTTTTAAAATTGCGGGTTTCTGCAACCGCTACTGGTATAATTTTTTCTGCAAAGCGTTAAACGTTTTTAACAATAGCGGGTCTAAAAAAGGTTCTTGCTTAAATTTATCGTATGCAAATCACCAATCGTCTTAAAAACCAACAGCTTCTCTGGAGGGCTGGCTTCGGCCCGATGGCAGAGAATGCCGCTTCGCTGGATGATATTTCACAAAAAAAATTATGGGAGCTTTTGCTCAAGACCTCTTCTAAAAAGCCAATAAAAATCGCAGTGGCCAACAACCTCGTGGATGGCCTGGTAGAAGGGGTGAAAGATCTTTCTATGCAAAGCCAGCTTACCAAAGAACAGAAAGGCCGGATGCGCCGCCAGCAATACAGGGAAGATATTAAGAACATGAACCTGATGTGGTTCAGCGAAATGGTGAACAGCGAAGCGCAGCTGAGGGAAAAGATGAGCCTGTTCTGGCACAATCATTTTAGTTGCAGGGTCATCAACAGTTTTTTCCAGCAGGAATTATTGCATGTGATCCGCACCAATGCCCTGGGCAATTTTGGTACACTGTTAAAAGAAGTAAGCAAATGCCCGTCGATGCTGCAGTTTCTCAATAACCAGCAGAACAGGAAGGGAAGACCAAATGAAAATTTTGCCCGTGAAGTAATGGAGCTCTTTACCATGGGCCGTGGCAACTATACAGAAAAAGATATTAAAGAAGCCGCAAGAGCATTTACCGGCTGGGGTTTTAATGCAGGCGGCGAATTTGTTTTTCGCCAGAACCAGCATGATACCGGTAAAAAAACAGTGCTGGGAAAAACAGGCAACTTTGACGGCGATGATGTGCTGAATATTTTGCTGGAGCAACCACAAACAGCCGTGTATATCACCAAAAAGATCTACCGCAACTTTGTGAATGAAGAGGTAGACGATGCAAAACTGCAATGGCTATCCCAAAGATTTTACGATAACAATTATGATATCACCAAGCTGTTGCAGGACATCTATACCAGTGACTGGTTTTACACAGAAAAAAATATCGGCAATAAGATCAAGTCTCCTATTGAATTAATGGCAGGCATTCGCCGCTTTTTACCAATGGAACTGGAGAAAGATGAAAGCCAGTTATTGTTTCAAAAAATACTCGGGCAAATATTATTCTATCCACCCAATGTAGCGGGATGGCCCGGTGGTAAAACATGGATCGATAGCAGTACACTCATGGTGCGCCTGCAATTACCGCAGGTGCTGGCAGCAAAAGAATCCATTAATGTTACTGCCAAAAATGACGATGATGTGAACATGGGCATGGTAAAAGAAGAACAGCTGCGCATCAACCGCAATAAGGCTTATGTGAACAAAGGCGCTTCTGCTGTAATAGACTGGACACTGGTGAACAAGGTTTTTGAAAAGACCAACCGGGAGAATTTATCGCAAAAAATTGCAGATACTTTATTACAGACCGGCAGCAGGGTCACCCCGTCCGTTATGGATAATTACCTGGCCAAAGACAGCCGGGAAAATTTTATTAAATCGGCGGTGATACAATTGATGGCTACGCCGGAGTATCAGCTTTGCTGATAAGCTGTTAGCCACCAGCTGTTAGCCATTAGCTCGCAGCATTATTCTTTAACCAGTCTTTAGTTATTGCATTTCGCTAATAGCTAAAGGCTAAAAGCTAATAGCATGTATTTCAAACGCAGGGAATTTTTACAGGTAGGCTCGCTGGCAACAGCATCCTTGATGCTTCCGAAATTTTTGAAAGCATTTGAAAAGCAGAACATGGTGCCGCCCGGCAATAAAGTGGTGGTGGTGATCCAGTTCAGCGGTGGCAACGATGGATTGAACACAGTGATACCTGTTACCAACGATATTTATTATAAAGAGCGGCCACGTCTTGCCATTGCAAAAAATGCAGCATTGAACCTTAATGGCGATGTAGGGTTAAACCCTGCGCTGGAAGCCTTCAAGGGTTTGTATGATGATGGCAGCCTGTCAATTTTAAACAGCGTGGGTTATCCTAACCCGGACCGCTCGCACTTCCGCAGCATGGATATCTGGCACAGCGCCAGCAAAAGCGATGAGTATGTATACACCGGCTGGCTCGGCCGTTACCTCGATCACCAGTGCTCGGGTTGCGATAAGCCCACGCAGGTGCTGGAAATAGACGATATGCTCAGCCTTGCGCTGAAAGGAAATGAGAAGAATGGACTGGCATTTACAGATCCACGCAGGTTGTACAGCAGCAGTAATGAACGTTTTTATAAAGACATCAATAAGTCGCACCAGTCATCAGAAGAAACGGTTGACTATCTCTATAAAACAATGGCGGAAACATTGAGCAGTGCTGATTATATTTTTAAACAAAGCAAGCTAAGCCCTTCATCAACTGTTTACCCGGCAACTGAATTGGGTAAGAACCTGAAAACAATATCATCACTCATTATGAGCGATATCAATACCAAAGTGTATTATGTGTCGCTCGGCAGCTTTGATACGCATGTGAACCAGGAAGCGCAGCAAAAAAGATTGTTCACCGAATTGAACGATGCGGTAAAAGCATTTACAACGGACCTTAAAAAGAACGGCCGTTTTGAAGATGTGCTGATGATGACCTTCAGTGAATTTGGCAGAAGGGTTTCGCAGAATGCCAGCAACGGCACCGATCATGGTACGGCCAATAATATGTTCTTCATCAGCGGCGGCCTAAAAGAAAAAGGCATCTTAAACGATATGCCCAACCTCTCCGATCTGAATGACGGCGACCTCAAACACAAGGTTGATTTTAAAAACGTATACGCCACTGTGCTCAACAAATGGCTGGGAAGCGATGATAAGAAGATACTTGGTGGGCAATATGATTACTTGAAGTTCATTTAGGAATTGAAAGTTGAAAATGGAAAATTGAAAGTTTTTTAAGATTGAAATAGTTTTTTAGAATAGGTAAAATAAAAATGGGTGAGCGTTGTAAAACTGCTCACCCATTTTTCATTTTTAGCTTTCCATTTCCAATTACTTCACTCCCTTCTCCTTCATGATCCTGTTCAGCCACTTGAGCATTGCAAATATGATGAGTGTTGCTACGAGCAGCAGTACAAAATTCAGCCAGAAGAAATTAGCTTTATTTTCATAGCCATCCCACATGGTAGCCAGTATGCCCGAGAGCTTGTTGCCGATAGATGTTGCAAGGAACCAGCCGCCCATCATCAGGGATGTGATCCTTACAGGGCTCAGCTTCGACACCAGGGAGAGTCCCATCGGGCTTAGCAATAATTCACCGATGGTAATAACGCCATAACTCATAATGAGCCACCATACACTTGCTTTTTCTTCGCCGCTGTTGGTGACGTTGGCTGCGCCGATCATTACAAATACAGATAAAGCTGTTATAAGCAGGCCGAATGCTATTTTGGTAGCAGTGCTGGGTTCTGCGTTTTTCCGCCTGAGAAAAGCAAAGAAGGCAACTACCAGCGGCGTTAATAAAATTACCCAGCCGGGGTTGATAGACTGTGTAAGTGGCGTGCTCCACAGCGTAGCTTTTTCGCCATCCTGCGGCAATTCGCCCGGCTTTACGTTTTTGAAATAATTTGGATAGTTGTATTCTTTAATAACTTTTCCCTCTGCATTTTTTTGAATACGGAACTGGTTGTCGTATTTATCAACAGAATCTTTTTTATATTCTATTTCAGAAGCGAGCTTTACTCCACGGAATATCTCGCCTGCAGTTCCTTCCACATGGCGATTGGTATAATTGTCTGCCCATATTGTAAGCGCCGTACCATTTTGCTTGAATACTGCCCAAAACATAATGGTAGCGGCAAAAATAGCCAGCAGTGCAGCAATAGGTCTTTTTTCACTGGCTTCTGCACGGAAATATAATGAAGCAAAAAAGTAGATAACAGGAATACAGGCAAAGATGAAAGCATCATTGCTGTCGCTCTGGAATATATTGCCGGGAATTAACCAGCCTAACACACCTGCAACAATAGATGGAACCAGGATGGTCAATACTATTTTGCTGAAAGGCATATCCTCTTTTGTCATCGGCTTTAATGTATCAGCAGCTTTGTAGTGTTTAGTGCCCGAAATAAAAACGATCACTCCAATGAACATTCCGATACCTGCTGCTACAAATGCATATTTCCAGCCCCAGAGAATAATGATGGCAGCACTGAAAAAATTACAAATGAAGGCTCCCACGTTGATGCCCATATAAAAGATATTATAGCCTTCATCTTTTCTCTCTACAAATTCGGGTGTGGAGTAAACATTTCCTAAAAGGGTGCTGATATTCGGTTTGAAAAATCCATTACCCATTATCACCAATGTCATACTTACATACAACATCGGCAAGCTATGTACAGCCATAAGGCAATAGCCCAGCCCCATCATTAAACCGCCTATGATAATGGATTTTCGGTAACCCCAATACCGGTCGGCGATCAGGCCGCCAAGGAAAGGTGTCAGGAACACGAGCGCAATAAAAGTCCCGTAAAGATCAGATGCTTCACTGTTCGTCATGGCAAAACCATGCTCCACATTTTTTAAGTACAATAAAAAAATACCGATCATTAAATAATAGCCGAAGCGTTCCCACATTTCACTGAAAAAAAGATAAGGGAGCGCTTTTGGGTGTTTGGCCGTTTTTTCCATACTGCTATTTTAAAATAAAAAGATAAATAAAAAGGCAGCCACCAACGGCTGCCTTTAAGAAGATCATAATTTTTTATCGAACACCATGCATCATTTTCTTCATCATTGGTGTGAGTGCGTAGAGTATCACGCCTGCCAATCCGCAGAGCACTACGAACATCATGAAGAAGTGATAAATATTTTTCAGCTGGAAGCCCATGAATTCAGGATAAGCTACAGTGATGATCTTTTCTTTTTGTATAACATCCAATTGCGCTTGTGTCAGCACAGAATCGGGATCGGATTTTTTCTTTTTATAGAGGATCTTTTCAAAGTCGAGACCGTTTTTCAACGCCTTTTCATAGTCGATGGTAGAAGCCACCCTGTTCTTACCTAAGTAGTAAAGATCAGCACCACTTGGTTCTTTTTGTTTTTCTAATATCTGCGCCAGCTCTACATTAGCTTTCTGCGCATCCTGGTATTTATCGGTAGTAGGAGGGAGCAATGCACCGAGCACACCCGTCAGTACATAACCACCGGCATTGCCCAGGAACCAAACGCCCATCAGTAAGCTGGCAAAACGTTTTGGTGCCAGCTTGGCCACCAATGACAGACCGATCGGCGATAAGCACAATTCACCCCATGTATGCAACAGATACAGAACGATCAGCCAGATTACGCCTACTTTGCCGGCAGTGCCCAGGTCTTTCACCTGTGTGGCAATGATCCAGTAGCCCAGGGCGATCAATATTAAACCCCATGCCTGTTTAACAGGAGAGATCGGCTCAATTCTTTTCTTGCTCATCCACACCCACAGGAAACTAAATGGAATGGCAAATACCATTACAAATATGCCGTTGAAGTTTTGTACCATGGTTGGCGGCATTTCCCAACCGAGGATCGTGGTATCGGTTTGCTTATCTGCAATAAAGGTGAGGGAAGAACCGGCCTGTTCAAATGCGCCCCAGAAGAACATCACGAAAAAGCATACGATATATAATACCCAGATACGATCCCTTTCAATTTTAGTGATCGTTTTATCACTCATGATAAGATAACCCAGGCTGATACCTGCTGCAAAAATGAATGGATACAACCACGCTTTTATCATAGAAACACCCGGGCCACCCATTACCAGGTGCAGGGCGTAAGTGATGGCAACAAGCAACACCATTGAAATGATAATGTTGGGCATGGTAAATTTTGCAGATCCTGATTCATCATCAGGAATATCATCTGCACTCGGTTTACCACCAATTGCTTTACCCTCGGGCGTAACTACATATTTATTTTTTAAGAAAAGGAAAGTAAGTGTGCCAATGAACATGGCGATGGAAGCTGCAAGGAACCCCCATTTAAAGGCAGAAAGATCCCTGATACCATCTACTTCTTTATCACCAAAGAAAGGACAGATGAACTGGCCCAGTGTAGCGCCCACGTTAATACCCAGATAGAAAATAGTGAAAGCAGAATCCAGCTTGCTTTTTTGTTCTTTAGGATAAAGGCTTCCCACCATTGAGCTGATATTTGGCTTAAAGAACCCGTTACCAAATATGATCACCAGTAAGGCAAGCCACATGATATTGGTAGCCAAAGGAAGGTTGTTGTCGTATTGACTGCCGCTGAAGAAAAGCAATAACTGCCCGATACCCATAGTAGTACCACCAATAAGGATACAGTTCCTGTTGCCTAAATACTTATCGGCTATATAACCACCCAACATTGGGGTGAGGTAACATAAACCCAGGAATCCACCATAAATAATGGAAGCTTCGGTATCGCCTTTTAATAATGCTTCTGCAATAAATAAGGATAAAATGGCCCGCATGCCATAAAAGTTGAAGCGTTCCCACATCTCGGTTCCAAATAAAACCCATAGGCCCTTAGGGTGCCCTTTTTGTGGGACCTCTTGCGCAAGCTGATCAGTCATAGTAAGATTTTTAAGTCTGGTTAAAAGTAGCGTTAGTTAGTAATCTGCTCAAAATAGTGAAATTCTCCTTACATGCACCAAAGTTTGGTTTCAATTTTGTGAATGGTTGGCTAAAATAAAAACCTGAATTGCACCGTTTATAGAAAAAATTTTCGATTAATCAGTTCAGTCAGGTTAAATTCGCAACCGAGTTTTAACCCCCATTTTAATTATAGCACATGAACATTCTTTTGATCGGTTCCGGCGGCAGGGAACACACACTCGCCTGGAAACTGAAGCAAAGTCCCCTTTGCGATCATCTCTTTATCGCTCCCGGCAATGCGGGCACGCAAAACTTCGGGACCAACCTGCAGATTAAAACCACCGAATTTGAAAAACTGGGGGAAGCATGCATTAAAAATAAGGTAGACATGTTGATCGTTGGACCTGAGGAACCACTGGTAAAAGGCATTTACGACTATTTTAAGAACGACAGCAAATTGCAGCATATACAGGTGATCGGTCCTTCTTCGGAAGCGGCACAGCTTGAAGGAAGCAAAGCTTATGCAAAAGCCTTTATGCAAAGGCATAATATACCAACTGCTGCTTACAAAGAATTTACCGCTGAAAATTACGAGGAAGGACTGGAATACATTCGCAAGCATTCGCTTCCCGTGGTATTAAAAGCAGATGGCCTGGCGGCAGGCAAAGGTGTGCTTATCTGCAAAACACATATTGAAGCCATGGCGGAGTTCGATCTTATGATCCACCGCAGCAAATTTGGCGAAGCCGGGACCAAAGTAGTGATAGAAGAATTTTTGACCGGTATTGAAATGAGTGTTTTTGTGCTCACCGACGGAAAAGATTATGTGTTATTGCCTGAAGCAAAAGACTATAAGAGAGTAGGTGAAGGCGATACCGGCCTCAACACCGGCGGCATGGGCGCCGTAAGCCCGCTGCCATTCTTCGACGATGCATTAAAAGACAAAGTGGTGCAGCAGATCGTAGAACCCACCATTGCCGGCCTGGAAAAAGACGGGTTGGAGTATAAAGGATTTGTATTCATCGGCCTCATGATCGGCGACGGCGCAACACCAATGGTAATTGAATACAACTGCCGCATGGGCGATCCTGAAACAGAAGTAGTGATGCCCCGTTTGAGATCAGACCTCGTAAAACTATTGCAGGCAACGGCTTCCGGCTATCTTAAAGGAGTAAAAGTAGAAATAGACCCGCAAACCGCCGCTACTATTGTTGCAGTGAGCGGAGGTTATCCCGGTGATTATGAAAAAGGCCTGGAAATTCACGGACTGGAAGAAGCTGAAGCTACCGACAGCATTGTATTTCATGCCGGAACACTTGTAAAAGAGGATAAGATCGTCACCAATGGTGGAAGAGTGCTTGCAGTCACTTCTTTCGGCAA